>JALTNS010000326.1:0-12186 GCA_027000565.1 Rhizobiaceae bacterium
CTATGTCTGATTACCGACCGCATTTATTATCCCCACAGGGCGGGTGAGGGCGGGTGAACCACCGAGCCTTCATATGTCAGGCCATCGGGGCAATCTTTGTCCAAGAGCAGTGGTCCATCAAGATCAACATAATCCGCACCTTGTGCCAACAGCATGGCCGGTGCCATTGCCAGCGAGGTTGAAACCATGCAGCCGACCATAATTCCAAACCCCATATCGCGTGCGTTGTCGCGCATAATCAGTGCTTCGCTCAGCCCTCCGGTTTTATCGAGCTTGATGTTGACCACATCATACAGGCCGACGAGTGCATCAAGGTCGGCAGTAACATGGGCGCTTTCATCAGCGCATATCGGCACATGATGCGGCAGGTTTTTTAACATTTCATCGTCGCCCGCCGGCAATGGTTGTTCAATCAGTGCAATGCCCGAGCGGGCAGCGGTTTCAAGGTTTTCAGCGATATTATGAGCCCGCCATCCTTCATTGGCATCAAGAATGATGCGGCTGTTCGGCGCGGCAATGGCAACAGCGCGAATGCGTTCAGCGTCATTTTCGCTGCCGACTTTGACCTTGAGCAATGGCCTTGCGGCACGACGGCAGGCTTCGGCCATTGCCTCTGGTGTATCGATCGAGATTGTATAGGCAGTTTCCAATAATTGCGGCTCCGCGGCGCCAATTAGTTTGGAAACCGATGTGGATGCGCGTTTGGCTTCAAGATCCCATAGCGCGCAATCAACGCCATTTCTTGCAGCTCCGGCGGGCAAAAGAGATTGCAGTTCCGCCTGTCCTGCGCCGTTGATAATCGCCTGAGCAACGGCGTCCATTTGGTCAACAACGCTTTCGACACTTTCGCCATAGTGAGGGTAGGGCACACATTCTCCCCGCCCGCGAATTGGTGCTCCATTATCGCCTGTTTCGGCAATTTCACAGATCACAACAATGGCTTCAGTTCTGCTGCCTCGCGAGATTGCAAAACGCCCCTTGATCGGCCATGACTGTCTTGTGTATGAGAATTTTCGCACGGCGTTCAAAATCTCTCCAAAGGCTGACGGGCACAAAGCTATGTGTTATGGATCGCATCAGGCTGGTGTTATTCTACGCCGAATCTATCACGAAGCTGGACAATTATGAACCAACAAATTCCAATCAGCGATGTGATGCGCTCTGCCAGCGCCGATCTGGATATCATCCGGACGCCTGAAAAGGTATCGATTGCGATCTCGGGAATTTGGACCGGACCCACGGTTCATGAGGTTGACGGACCAATGCGCAAACTTGAGCAGGAAGGTATTGTCGCGCCGGTTTTGCTTGATTTATCCAATCTCGTTCAACTTGATACCGCCGGAGCATGGATAATACACCGGCTCAAGTGCGTATTGGAAAAACGCGGACAAAAAGTTGAACTGGTCTCAGATGATTCACGTCACCAGGAACTGTTAAAAGCTGTAGATATTGATATCAGCCGAGTGCCTGAGCAACAAAAGGACAGTCTTGGCGTTCGTTTGTTCGCGCCCATCGGCAAGGCAGTTTACGGGTTCCGGACTGATTTCATAATGGCCAGCCACGTAATTGGGGCTTCTATTCGCGGCGCGCAGATGAAACCCGGAAAATCTGGCGGAATTCGGCTGAACTCTATTATCCATCAGATGGAGATTATGGGCCTTCAGGCGGTGCCAATCATATCTTTGATGTCTTTTTTAATCGGCATTATCATTGCCCAGCAAGGTGCGCTGCAGCTCAAGGTTTTTGGTGCCGAGATCTTTGTGGTCGATCTGGTAGGTATTTTGCATTTACGGGAAATCGGGGTTTTGCTCACCGCAATTATGGTTGCCGGTCGCACCGGTAGCGCCATTACCGCCGAACTGGGTTCGATGAAGATGCGCGAGGAGATTGATGCGCTGACTGTAATCGGTTTGAACCCGGTTGGTGTGCTCATCTTTCCAAGAATCGTCGCCCTGATACTTGTTTTGCCGATGCTTACTTTTGTGTCGGATATATTTGGCATACTTGGCGCAATAATCGTATCCTGGCTCTATGTGGACATTCCGCCTGAATTGTTCATCACCAATTTGCGGCTTGCAGTGGATTTGACCACCGTTTTTTCAGGTCTGATCAAAGCCCCGTTTATGGCACTTATTATTGGCGTTGTTGCATCGGTGGAAGGAATGAAAGTCTCTGGAAGTGCTGAATCGCTGGGTAAACACACCACGGCGTCGGTTGTTAAATCGATATTTGTGGTTATCGTTGTTGATGGCCTTTTTGCAATATTTTACGGAATTATCGATTATTGACAATGACCAGTAATGTTGCACCAACTGCTGATAGTCGGGAAATCCTGATCAAAATTCGTGACTTGACTGTTGGGTTCGGCGATCATGTGGTTTTGGAAAATCTTGATCTCGATATCTACCGTGGTGAATTGCTCGGGTTTGTCGGTGCATCGGGTTCCGGCAAGTCTGTATTGATGCGTAGTGTTCTTGACCTCAACAAAAAACAAAACGGCTCGATTGAAATTCTGGGTGTCGAGTATGCCAATTCAGAACCGGAAGTGCGTCAGATCATCGATCAGGAACTTGGTGTATTGTTCCAGCACGGGGCGTTGTTTTCATCGCTTACGGTACTGGAAAATATCCAGATGCCGATGCGCGAATATTTGGACCTCGACATCCGGCTTATGAATGAACTGGCAATGTTGAAGCTGGATCTCGTGGGATTATCGCAGGATGCGGCTGTGAAATATCCATCGGAACTATCGGGCGGAATGATCAAACGCGCGGCTCTCGCGCGCGCATTGGCGCTTGATCCGCAAATCCTGTTTCTGGATGAGCCGACCTCCGGCCTTGATCCGATCGGCGCATCCGAGTTTGACGAATTGATATCTAAATTACGAGAAACATTGGGCCTGACGGTTTTCATGGTAACGCATGATCTTGACAGTCTGTTTTCCGTCTGTGATCGCATTGCAGTACTCGGCAACCGGCGAGTTCTGGTTGAAGGCCCGCTGCAAACAATGCTTGAGTTTGAAGACGACTGGGTGCATTCCTATTTTCGTGGAAAGCGTGCCCGCTCTATTGTGGTCAATCGCCACTGATTGTAACAGTATTCGGTGGGAGGAAGGAACCACTCAAGGTTATGGAAACCAAGGCCAATTATGTCACTGTAGGGATTTTCACCCTGATCACCATCGCGCTTGGTTTCGCGTTTGTGATCTGGGTCGGACGCTATGATGAGCGCGGCAATTATGTTGATCTCGACATAATGGTTGAGGGTTCGGTAACTGGACTGACAAAGGGCAGTCAGGTTCTGTTTAATGGCATTCAGGTCGGCACTGTTCGCAGCTTGAAAATCGCGACCAATGCGCCCCGATTTGTTATAGCGCGGGTAAATATTGCGGCAGAAACGCCGATTCGTTCCGATACCAAGGCCAGCATCGGTATTCAGGGTTTTACCGGCGGTGCTTATATTCAACTTGAAGGTGGCTCACCCGAAGCAACTAATGTGCTTGGAGCAGCTAATCTGGCTGGTAATGAAGTGCCCAAGATCAGGGCTGAACCAGCGGCTTTGAATGATATTATGGCACGGGTAAACTCAATCGCCATGCGCACCGAAAAGGTCATGGGCAGTGTCGAATCATTCCTGGACGAAAATCGCGCATCGCTGAACAAAACCATCGCCAATGCCGAGAAGTTTTCAGAGGCTCTGGCAAAAAATGCCGACGGTGTTGAAAGTTTCCTTGCTGGAGTGGCAAATGTTGGCACCACCATTGAGTCTCTTTCCAACAAACTGGATGGCATGATCAAGGGTGCGGAAGACATCGTCAAGGCAGTTGATCCCAAAGCCGTCCGCAATACCATCACAAATCTCGAAGGCTTTTCAAAAACCCTCAATGCGTCGCGTGAAGATGTGTCAAAGGTTGTTGCTGAAATTACCAAAGCCGCCGAACAGCTCAATCGGTTTTCTGACGGGATTAATAATACGCTTGGCAAAGTGGATTCGCTGATTGCCAGTGTAGACAGCAAAAAAATCAGTGGTGCAGTGGACGATATCAGCGCCGTTGCATCCAGCGCAAAAACCATTGTTGCCGAAGTCGAATCCCGCAACATCGGCAAAACCCTCGATGATATTTCCAGGATAGCAGCAAATGCCAAAGAAGTTGTTGCAGCCGTAAAACCTGATCAGGTTTCTACGATTGTCGATAACATCGACAATACGGTAAATCAGGCTTCCTCACTGGTTGCCGCCATCAATGCGGAAAAAATAAATACCGCCATCAAAAATCTCGAACAGGCGGCAGCGCGGGCCAATGAAGCCCTGGCATCGATCAAACCCGATCAGGTGACACGCATTGCTGATGGTCTTGAAAAAACCATTAGTGACGCCTCTCAATTTGTTACCAAGGTTGATCCGGAGAAGATAAACCAGGCATTTGACGAGGTTGCAAAGGTTGCCGCGGATGCAAACAGGGTTGTGGCCGCAATTGATCCCGCGCGGATAACCACACTGATTGGTGACATAGGCAAGACCGTTGACAATGCAGCTAAAATCGTTGCTGCAATTGATCCTGAGCGGGTTTCAACTGTTGTCGACAACATTGAGAAAACCGCGAAGGGAGCATCCACCATTGTTGATGACGTTTCAAATGTGACCAGCAAGTTTCGTGATCGCGGTGAAGATGTAAACCAGATCATCAGCGATACAAAAGAGCTGGCATCGCGGTTGAACGGAGCATCGACCCGGGTTGATGGTATCTTGTCGAAAGTCGATGGAATGTTAAGCGGCGGTAATGGTGAAGGGTTAATCTCTGAAGCGCGGGCGACCTTGGCAGAGTTCCGCAAACTGGCCAAGAACCTTGATGCCCGCGTGACTGAAATTTCAAAAGGCTTGACGCGGTTTTCCAATCGTGGCCTGCGCGATGCAGAAGTGTTGATACGTGATGCAAGACGGTCGATTAACCGGATTGATCGTGTTATCAGTGAATTTGAGAAAAATCCGCAATCGTTCATAGTCGGCACTCCGGGGGTTCGGCAAGTAAGCGGCAGTCGCCCACGGCGGTAGCGAATGTGAGGCAATGATTTTGAGTGCAGCAGTTTGAGTATTGTGTCCTATGTTTAAAATTCATAACGAACAGGCGGCGGGATTGGGGTTTCAGCTATGGTCCCGCCTTGCCTGGGGGCAGGCCGGTAATTGCCGAAAAGTCGACTACAAGCGCATTGCAAACCTGCTGCCTGTGCTTGCCCTTGCACTGACATTATCCAGCTGTGCGCTGATTAAATTACCAAAGGCACCCCCTGAAACCTATGATATTTCTGCTCCGCGGGAATTCCCGGGATTGCGAGCAGGTACTCGCGCCCAGATTTTGGTTAAAGCACCAACCACGTTAAAGGCGCTCAACAGCCAGAACATCGTGGTCAAACCAACACCTTCGGTCATCACCTATCTTAGCGGCGCGCAATGGAGCGATGACCTGCCGGTTATGGTGCAGACAAAACTTGTTGAAACTTTTGAAAATACCGGCCGGGCCGGTGCCGTTGCAAAACCTGGCGATGGTCTGGTAATCGACTATCAGATATTGACGGCCATTCGCGCTTTTGAGGTTGTTGCGTCAGGTGCCCGTAAAACAGCAGTAATCGAGTTTTCGGCCAAACTTTTGAGCGATCGTAGTGGTCGTGTGCTCAAGTCGAAAGTATTTCAGGCATCGGTAGCTTTCAGCGGCGGAAAAAACGACGATTATGTTGAAGCGCTCGACCGGGCTTTTGATCAGGTAGCCCGTGATATCGTCAAATGGGTATTGCGGCGAATTTAATCCGCAAAATTCAAAATAAGACTGTGTTTTATATCGAAAAGCTGGTTCCGCAACCGCATGATGCGGTGGCATTGGGATTTTTGATCTGAAAGGATTGCCCCATCAAATCATCAACAAAATCAATCTCCGAACCTTCCATATACATCACAGACACCGCATCAACCAGCACGGTTGCGCCATCCCGCTTGATTACCAGATCATCATCATTACTCGAAGATACGAGATCGAATTTATAGGAAAAACCGGAACAGCCACCACCTTCAACTGAAACCCGAAGCGCGGTTTTGTTTTCTTCACCATCAATAATCCGCGATACCCGCTTGGCCGCACTTTTGGAAAGCGTCACAGGGGTATTTTCCATCGTGTCGGTGCTCATGGTTTGCTCTCGATCATTTTGGTTCGATTAAATCTTCGATATATGTTTAACACATAACAGGCGAATGCCAAACATAGAATTTTTGGCATGTGTTAATTGAGAGATAGGAAGACGTGAAGGGTTCGTCAATGCGGGGCAAAATAAATGAACCCGAACCAGCCAGTTTGCAGCCGGATGGCGAAATGCGTGCGGTGTTCGGCACATGGCCGGAGGCGTCGCAAGGTCGGTTGATAGATGAGCCTGCCAGCCGAACCAGAACCCCGTTTCAGCGTGACCGCGACCGGATTATTCACTCCACCGCGTTTCGCAGACTTGCACACAAAACCCAGGTATTTGTTTATCACGAGGGTGATCACTATCGTACACGGCTGACCCATACCATCGAGGTTTCACAAATTGCCCGCTCTTTGGCCCGGGCATTCGTACTGGACGAGGATCTGGCTGAAGCGCTGGCGCTAGTCCATGATTTTGGCCACACACCCTTTGGCCATGCTGGCGAACGCGCTCTTGATGGATGCATGGCCGATTATGGTGGTTTCGACCACAATGCCCAGTCCCTTCGAATTGTCACAGCACTTGAGCGGCAATATGCTAATTTTGATGGACTGAATCTGTGTTGGGAAACCCTCGAAGGATTGGCTAAACATAATGGCCCATTGATTGGAGAGGGCACACGGGAATTGGCGGAACTGCCGGTCCCGATTGCCGACTATAATCAAATCCACGATTTGAAATTGTGGAGCTGGCCGGGACTGGAGGCGCAGCTTGCAGCGCTGGCCGATGACATCGCCTACAATAATCACGATATCGATGATGGCTTGCGGGCCGGCCTGTTTTCAATTGATGACCTTGCCGATGTATCGATAACCGGTGATCTGTTGCTTGAAGTGCGAGATCGCTATCCTGATCTCGATAGCGGGCGGGTAAATCACGAAGTCATTCGCCGACAAATTACCATGATGGTTGAAGATGTTATTGACGAAACGGCCCTGAACTTGAAACTTCTGATGCCGACTTCGGTGGAAGATATCCGGCAGGCAGGCAAGCCCATTGCCTGCTTTTCCGCTGACATGGTGGCAAAGGTGGATGAACTGAAGTCGTTCCTTTTCCAGAATATGTACCGTCATCCGCAGGTCATGCGTGTTATGAACAATGCTCAAACGATCATACGAGATCTGTTCAGCGTCTATTTTTCAGGGCAGGCGAAGATGCCGGGCCACTGGTCTGAAAACCTGGACACTCTCGATGATCAGGGGCGGGCCCGCCACATCTCGGACTTTCTTGCTGGTCAGTCAGACAGGTATGCAATCAATGAACATCAACGGTTGTTTGACGCCACACCTGATCTGCTCTAAAGCAGCCACAATTCTCCCAATTAAACATAAATAACCCCCAAGGGTACTTGATGCCATGAGTATTTTTTCCATCTTCGAGCAAAAAATTAAAAAATCTCTTCAACTTATTGATACAGAACAGAAGAATGACCTGGACATCTCACGCTTGAATGTAGAATTGCCGCGCGATCCTTCCCACGGTGATCTGGCAACCAATGCGGCCATGGTTTTGACAAAACAACTTGGTGTGCCACCGCGCCAACTGGCTGAGTTGATTGTAGCAAAACTTGTTGACGATGATGATGTTGAAAGCGCGGTTGTTGCCGGCCCCGGCTTTATCAATATTACCGTAAAACCTTCTTTCTGGTTTGCTCAATTGGCGGAAGTTCTATCGGAACGTGGTAATTTCGGTCGCTCCTCCCTTGGAGGCAATCAGAAGATCAATGTTGAATATGTTTCAGCCAATCCGACAGGCCCGATGCATGTCGGGCATTGCCGTGGTGCGGTGATTGGCGACGCGCTTGCAAATCTGCTGGATTTTGCCGGATTTGATGTCACGCGCGAGTACTATATCAACGACGCGGGCGGACAGATTGATGTGTTGGCGCGATCTGTGTTCCTGCGTTACCGCGAGGCGCTTGGGCAAGATATTGGCCCGATGCCAGAGGGGCTTTATCCAGGTGACTATTTGATCCCGGTGGGTGAGGCTTTGGTAAAAAGCTATGGTGATGCGCTTATAAATATGGAATCAGACGAATGGATGCCAATCGTCAAATCGGTTTCTGTTGATACCATGATGGACTTAATCCGTGATGATCTGGCAGCCCTCAATGTTCGCCACGATGTCTTTTTCTCTGAACGTTCCCTGCATCAGATGGAAGGTGACAAAAACCGGATCGATTTGGCGATTGATGATCTGCGGGATAAGGGGTTTGTTTATCTAGGGACCATGCCACCACCCAAGGGCCAGGTGCCGGATGACTGGGAAGATCGTGAACAATTACTTTTTCGTTCAACCGATGTGGGCGATGATATTGACAGGCCGCTGGTGAAATCCGACGGTTCTTACACCTATTTTGCCGCTGATGTGGCTTATTTCCTCGATAAATATAAACGCGGTTTCAAGGAAATGATATTCATCCTCGGCGCTGATCATGGTGGCTATGTCAAACGGCTTCAGGCCGTTGCCAAAGCCGTTTCTGGCGGCGAATCCCGACTCACTGTCCGGTTGTGCCAGTTGGTAAAACTGTATCGCGACGGCAGGCCGATTAAAATGTCCAAGCGGTCTGGCGATTTTATCACCTTACGCGAAGTGGTGGATGAAGTGGGGCGAGATGCCGTGCGATTTATGATGCTCTATCGAAAAAACGATATGCCGCTTGATTTCGACTTTGCCAAAGTGATGGAGCAGTCAAAGGACAATCCGGTATTTTATGTGCAATACGCCCATGCGCGTTGCCGTTCTATATTTCGACAGGCTCAAAGGGAACTGGCTAACATTGACCTCGGCAATAATAACCTTGCCGCATCACGGCTGGAACTGCTGCAGGACGAAGGGGAAATTGGTCTGATTAAAAAAATGGCTGAATTTCCTAAAATTATTGAGGCCGGAGCAGCCACCCATGAGCCGCATAGGGTAGCTTTTTATCTGTTTGAGCTTGCAAGTGCTTTGCACGGCCACTGGAATCGCGGAAAAGATCACCCGGAATTACGCTTTATTAACCCTGATTCTACAGAATTGACATTGGCGAGACTTGCCCTTGTCGATGCAGTAAGAACTGTTTTGGCGTCGGGGCTGGCAATAATCGGAGCAAATGCACCAGAAGAAATGCGATAAATCAACAATTTGGATGGTTAACGTGTTATGGTAGTATTTGGATAAAGTTGACAGGTGACCCTATTTTGCCAAAATCGGGTTGTAGTGGATGCCTTGATCAAGGCGGAAAGTGACAATGGCAAAAGAGTTGAACGCTGAGCGTGTAAGCCCAATCACACGTGCAAACTATTCTGGCAATGGCGCCGGGCATGTTCGTGATGAAAATTACGACCCGTTAACGGCTTTGGCAAATCTTGTCGGCAATATCGAAAGCGATGTTTCCCCGGTGGGTGACAGGGCTCCAGGCGATGTAATCCCTGCCGCAATTGCCGGGCAGGCTCAAAATGAAGCGCCGACGAACCATGCTCAGCCGGTTAACCCGCTTGAAGCGCTGGTTGCAAGCCCCGATCAAAATGTTGCCCGGACGGAAAAGCCCGATTTGTCTGCATTGGAAGCAGAGTTGTCGATGGTAAACTATTCTGATCAACCTTCAGCCTATCCCCCTGCCGCCGCTGATAATGCTACTGATCAATTGTCGCGGTTTGGCAATCAAAGCCAGGTTAACTCAGAGCCGGTACGGGAATCCTTTGCCGCGCTACACTCGGCATTTGGTACTGAAGAAAATACACACAATGACATTCCACGTCCGCAGACCGCGCTTGAAGGGCTGATACAAGCAGAACAGCACCAGGTACCAGGAGCTTCCGGGCGCGATAACGGCAATCCCGATTTTGGTGCCAGTTTGCTGCAAGAGATAGAAAGCAGCAATTCGGCCAACATTGGACCTATTCCAAATGCAGAACCAGAAGTTTATCCAATTCCGCAGTTCAATGCACCTGATATGGGTGAAAACCAACCGCGCCCGGAAGATGGGCCCCCGGTAACGGTGAATACATTTTCCGGGTTTGCTGATCTGCTTAATCAACAAAATGCTGCGCAATCTGAATCACCACAACAGACTGCTCCTGTTGCCGAAAATCCGGTTCAAGCTGCTGCAACTTCGATAGATGAAAAGACTACGCCGCCGGTTTTTTTCGGCGAGCGGGCTCCAGAAGAACCGGTCAGTTACGCGCCGGTTGATAGTTCTTTGGCTGACAGTGTTGCAGAATTTGCCGCCGAAATGGATGCTGGCCCTCTTGTTGAACCGGAAATGCCATTCCAGGGGCAAGCTCAATCAATTGACGACAGCTTTACGGCAGAGTTTGAAGCTGCGATGGCAGGCAGCACTAATGAATTCCACGATGCTCAACCCGGAAGTGGTGGGGCGACGCCACAAATGGCGGCGCAACCCGCTCACCCAACCAGCCCCGAATACCCGATTGACGAAGACAAGCCATTTGGTTCCTTGAGCGACAATGTTGCCATGCCACCGGTTAACACGCCATTTGACAATCAGGTTGACAGTGCATTGAACGAGATTCTGGACGAAAATGTTCAGGCAGACAGTGAATTGGGCTGGTCGGGAGAGTTGGCCGGAGAATTGGCTGAAATTGTTTCCAATTCGCCCGAAGGCCAAAACTACCAGGATGCGACAACGCCACCAGCGGTGGAAAATTTCACAAATGGTAATCCGGTGGTCGCAGGCGAAACTGTAAGCGAATCGCCATTTGGCCCCTATAGTGAGCCGGATGTGGACATTGCGGCCTTTGAACAGGATCTGGCAGACCAGTTCGACACAAATGGGCTTGATGAACCTTTGGTGGCCGTTCCCGAAGTGCCGCAATATAACGAAAATGCTGAAGGTGGAAGCCGTGGCAAAGGTGTTGTGGTCGGAGTTGTTGGACTGGCTGCTGTGGTTGCTGTCGGCGTATTTGGATGGAATTATTTTACAGCGGAACCCGCTGGTAAAGACGCCAAGATTATTTTGGCCTCAAGCGAACCTATTAAAATAAAACCAAAAGACCCAGGTGGAACCAAAATACCCAATCAGGATCAGGTGGTATTTAAGGAAGTGAATGGAGAGACGAATCTAAAAACCAATCAGGAACGGCTGACATCGGGCACAGAGGCCCCGATTCGGGTTGTGACAACTGATTCTGTACCTCCGGTGGTCCAGCCTTTGCCAGTCAACAATTCATCAGCCCCAGCGGCAAAGTCTGCAGCGCGGATTGCTCCCGATGATACAGCGCTGGTTCGTACCGAACAGGCTGTTATCAGCCCGCGCCGGGTGCGCACTGTGGTCGTGCGCCCTGACGGGACAATTGTCTCGGCCAATTCGGCAAAAAAAGCTGAGCCGATTGTCACCAAGACCACCAAAATTGAAACTTCCGCCACCACAATGGCTATGGAAACTACTGCTGCAACCGGTACTCCGGTGGAAACGCCGGTCGTAACCGCTTTACCACCGGTGGTAAAACCGTTGAAGGCAACCCGTAAAATTGATGTGGTAGCTGTGCCGCCCAATAATACTTCGGCTGTCAACGAAACAGGCGCATCAACATCTGCATCAGCTCGCAGCAACAATACTCCGACTGTATCGGTTGTAAAAACCAAGCCAGTGAAAAAGAAAGTCCAGAAACCCAGGCAAGTACAAACCGCGTCTGTAGCCAGTGGCTCCTATGTCATGCAAATCTCATCGCAAAGATCAGCCGAAGCGGCGCAGTCGTCATATAACCGATTGAGCCGACGGTTCCCTGGAATTCTTGGAGGAAAAGGCGTCGATATTCGTCGTTTTAACATTAAGGACAAGGGTATATTTTACCGGGTGAGAGTGCCGGTTGGCTCGAAGAGTGCCGCAATAAATTTGTGCACCCGCTATAAGTCCGCCGGTGGTTCCTGTTTTGTAACCCGTTAATGCGACAAGACAAAACCGGCCCTGATATTCTCGTCAGGCCCGAAACGTCGGTAGACTGCAGTCCAA
>JALTNS010000326.1:12196-13766 GCA_027000565.1 Rhizobiaceae bacterium
TTCGGAGAATAATAGAAGCCGCGTTTGACCAGCCTGATGAAGCAGACCTTGTGGAGGCGTTGCGATCTGATGGTGTTATAAGCCATTCATTGGTGGCTGTTGATCACGGTCAGATTATCGGCCATTTGGCGTTGTCATCATTGAAATCTCCAGATCGGGCGTTGGCTCTTGCGCCGGTCTCTGTATTGCCCAGCCATCAAAACTGCGAAATTGGCTCAACGCTGATCATGCAATCATTGGAATTGGCAAGAAGTGATGGTTTCGATTTGGTGTTTGTGCTCGGAAACCCGCGTTATTATTCAAGATTTGGATTTTCTGTTGAGACCGCCAAACCATTCCCATGCCCCTTTGCGGGACCTCATTTCATGGCGCAATGGTTGAACGAATTTCGTTTTCTGCAAAACCGGTGATCTATGCTGACACCTTTTACAATCTTGATTGAATATGGATTGCCAACCGGCCATGATCGTTGCAGCATCAACATTTGAATATCATTGACCGGATCTGGAGAAATCATGACACCACATATATCCGCTAAACAGGGTGAAATTGCCGACAAAATACTCCTGCCTGGTGATCCGTTGCGGGCAAAATGGATTGCAGAAACCTTTTTGGATAATCCTGTTTGTTTTAATCAGACCCGCGGAATGCTGGGCTTTACCGGGAAACACAACGGAACGCCGGTCTCTGTTATGGGAACTGGCATGGGACTTCCTTCTTTATCGATTTATGTCAACGAGTTGCTGAATATCTACGGTGTGAAATCACTCATCCGGGTTGGCAGTTGTGGCGCAATTGGCGACGGTTTGGGGCTGATGGATGTGGTGATTGCCAACGGTGCCTCCACGGATTCGGCGATTAACCGGCAAATATTTGGTGGCATCACCTATGCACCGGTCGCCAATTTCAACCTGCTTCGTAATGCAGTTGCATCGGCAGAGCGCCGCAATGTCAGCCATCGTGTTGGCCCGCTGATGAGTGGTGATCGCTTTTATGTCGACGAGCCTGAATATCTGGCTACAGTCAAGGCATATGGCGTGCTGGCGGTGGAAATGGAGTGCAGTGCGCTTTATACGCTGGCGGCGAAATTTGGAGCCGCGGCGCTGACATTGGCAACCGTGTCCGATATTATTGGATCACCCAACGAACTTTCGGCGGATGAACGCCAACAAACCATGCGCGATATGTGTGAAATTGCGCTCGATGCCCTTGGTGAGTGATCGATAAATATTTGAAACTGCCACACAAAAAATCCGCGCCCCGTGAGGAGCGCGGATCATTATTTGCAATGCAATGATCAATTAGATCAAGCAGGGCATTTTGAATCGGTGGTATAGTCGTGGACTTTAATCTTACCGGACAAAATGTCAGCTTTCGCTTTTTCAACAGCAGCTTTGATATCTGCTGAAATCAACGATTTGTTGTTGTCGTCCAGAGCCCAGCCAACACCGTCTTCGGCAAGTCCGAGAACATTGACGCCTGTTGTCCATTTGTCATTTTTAACGTCCATGAATGCCTTGTAGACGGCCACATCAACGCGCTTCAACATGGAAGTCAAAACCGAACCCGG
>JALTNS010000327.1 GCA_027000565.1 Rhizobiaceae bacterium
GGTCCGCTGGCAGGAAAGTGTATCCTTTATGGCTGGCGAAGGTGTGGACACATTGCTGGAAATTGGTGCCGGCAAGGTGTTGACCGGGCTTGCCCGTCGCATCGATCGTTCGCTTGCAGGCAGGGCCATTAACAGCCCGGAAGATATAGAAGCGGTACTTGAATCACTTTGACAAGTGGTAGAGGAATCACATTAACTGACAGAATCAGGTGCATAGTCATTTATGCTAACCTGTTGAAAACAAATGAAAGTACAAAAATCATGTTCGAGCTGAACGACAAGAAAGCTTTGATAACCGGCGCTTCCGGCGGTATTGGCGAAGCGATTGCCCGCACCCTTCATGCGCAAGGTGCGAAGGTTGGTTTGCATGGCACACGGGTTGAAAAACTTGAGGCACTGGCCGCTGATATAGGCGAGGGCGCTTATGTATTTGCTGCAAATCTTTCTGACCGTGACGAGGTTGGCGACCTGATCAAACGGGCTGAAGAAGAAATGGGCGGCGTTGATATTCTGGTCAACAATGCCGGCATTACCAGGGATGGCCTTTTTGTCCGCATGACGCTTGAAAGCTGGGATGCAGTGCTCGAAGTCAATTTGACCGCGGCCTTTCAACTTACCCGCGATGCGGCCTATCCAATGATGCGCCGCCGGGCCGGCCGTATCATCAACATCACCTCTGTGGTTGGTGTTACCGGTAATCCGGGCCAGGCCAATTATTGTGCCTCCAAGGCCGGTATTATTGGCATGTCAAAATCCCTGGCAATGGAAATTGCCAGCCGGGGTGTTACCGTCAATTGTATTGCCCCGGGGTTTATCGAAACACCGATGACCGATGCGCTGAATGACAAACAAAGAGATGCAATCCTGGCAACCGTTCCGGCAAAACGCCTTGGCACAGCCAACGAAGTCGCCAGCGCGGTTGCCTGGTTGGCAGCTGATGAGACAGCTTATGTCACCGGTCAGACCATTCATGTGAATGGCGGCATGGCAATGATTTAGTATTACTCTTTACCGGCTGTCTGGTATCTTGCTTCCTCGGTATAATATTCATCAAATCCGATAACCGATTGCAGTTCATCAAAACTCATGGCCGGTGGCGGCAGTTCGCCCCGCCGCATGGCTGCAAATGCATCCTGCATTGCCCGGATCGACGCCATCAACCCGGTAAACGGGTAGGTGGCAATGGAAAACCCGATTTGCTCAAGTTCATCGGGCTGCAAAAACGGGGTCAGGCCGCCTTCCAGCATGTTGGCCATTTTGGGGCCTTCGACCTCGCGACATATACGCTGCATTTCGTCAATACTGCGCGGTGCTTCAACAAAGGTCATATCGGCGCCGATTTCACGAAAATGTTGCGCCCTGACGACCGCTTCATCAAGCCCGTGTTCTGCCCGCGCATCGGTGCGAGCCAAAATCAGAATTTCAGCCCCTTCATTGCGCGCATCTACCGCCGCGTGAATGCGATTTTCAGCCTCGCCGCGTTCCACCACCTGCTTGCCCTTTGTGTGGCCGCAGCGTTTGGGTGAAACCTGATCTTCAATCATCACGCAGGCCATGCCCGCATTGGCATGCGCCTTGACGGTGCGTTTGATATTGGCCGCATTACCATAACCGGTATCGCCATCGCCGATGACCGGAATTGAAACCACGGCTGCAATATTGCGCGCCTGATCGACCATTTCACTCAATCCAATCTGGCCGGTATCCGGCAATCCCAGCCGCGAAGCCGAAACGCCAAAGCCGCTCATGAAGGCCAGCGGAAATCCTGCCTGTTCTATAAGTTTTGCCGACAGGGCATCAAAACAACAGGGGGTAATGGTCAGTGCCGGGTGTTCAAACAATTTGCGCAGTTTATCAATTTTTTGAATCATGTGATCTCTCAATTTTCGCCAATTGGCCCGGCAGAACCCGCCGATTGAGGCTGATTCTGCAATTTAGTTGAATTTTGCACAAATCTTACCCCTTAAGGAGCCGATTCTTTTCCCAGATTCGATCATTAAACTTGATCTGTTGTAACTTGCCCATTAATTAGGTGCTGACTGATTTGTAACTATCAAGGAATACCTCATGAGTGATACCGTCGAACGCGTAAAGAAAATTGTTGTTGAACATCTTGGCGTCGATGCCGACAAGGTCATTGAAAGCGCCAGCTTTATTGATGATCTTGGCGCAGACAGTCTGGATACAGTGGAACTGGTAATGGCGTTTGAGGAAGAATTCGGTGTGGAAATTCCTGATGATGCCGCCGAAACCATTTTGACCGTCGGCGATGCATCCACATTCATCGATAAAAACAAAAGCTGATTAATGGTGCCGGGGCAGGTTTGTCTCCGGCATTTTCATTGCTACCGACACGGTGGATTGGACCTTCGAATAAAGTTGCTGGATACTTATGCGAACTTTTGATTCGGAACCTGGCACCTTGCATATTTGGCGGAATGATCCATGAGACGAGTAGTTGTAACCGGCATTGGCATGGTGTCGCCGCTTGGCTGCGGCGCTGATACAACCTGGGAACGCATTCTTCAGGGGAAATCGGCTACTAAACGCATCAGCAATTTCGAGACAGGCGATCTGGCGGCACAAATCGCCTGCCAGATTCCGCTTGGCGATGGCTCGAATGGCAGTTTCAATCCAGACGACTGGATGGCACCAAAAGAGCAGCGCAAGGTCGACCCGTTTATTCTATATTCAGTTGCGGCAGCCTCTGAAGCGCTGGATGATGCCGACTGGCATCCGGAAAGTTATGAGGACCAGATTACCACCGGTGTAATGATCGGCTCCGGTATCGGCGGGTTGCAGGGTATTCAGCAAACATCATTGTTACTGGAAGAGCGTGGCCCGCGCCGGGTTTCACCGTTTTTTATTCCAGGGCGCTTGATAAACCTTTGTTCCGGCCATGTCTCAATCCAGCACGGGCTGAAAGGCCCCAACCATTCTGTGGTGACTGCCTGTTCGACGGGTGCCCATGCGATTGGCGATGCCGGGCGGATGATCATGTTGGGTGATGCCGATGTGATGGTTGCCGGTGGCGCAGAATCGCCCGTTTGCCGCATAGCAATTGCCGGTTTTGCCGCCTGCAAGGCACTTTCGACAAAATATAATGACGAGCCGGAAAATGCCTCGCGTCCATGGGACGAGGACCGCGATGGTTTTGTCATGGGTGAGGGGGCCGGTGTTGTCGTTCTTGAAGAGCTTGAACATGCCCGCGCCCGTGGGGCAAAAATTTATGGCGAGCTCATCGGATACGGCATGTCAGGGGATGCCTTTCACATTACCGCGCCTTCAGCGGATGGTGACGGTGCCTTCAGGTGCATGTCTTCGGCCTTGAAAAAAGCCGGCGCCCCCGCTTCCGATCTCGATTACATTAACGCTCATGGCACTTCGACCATGGCCGATACCATTGAACTTGCCGCAGTTGAACGGGTGGTAGGCGATGCAGCCTCGAAAATTTCCATGTCATCGACAAAATCGGCCATCGGGCATCTTCTCGGTGCTGCCGGTTCGGTCGAAGCGATTTTCTCATTATTGGCTATTCGCGACAATATTGTACCGCCGACGCTTAATCTTGATAATCCTGCGGTAGAAACAGCCATTGATCTGGTGCCGCACAAGGCGCGCGAGAAACAGGTGGACATGGTGCTGTCAAATTCATTTGGTTTTGGTGGCACCAATGCATCCTTGGTCTTTCGCCGCATTGAGGCCTGATTTTTAAGCAAAATCACT
>JALTNS010000328.1 GCA_027000565.1 Rhizobiaceae bacterium
GGTTACGACAGGTTCATCATCGGCGGCCGCCAGTTCATAAGCGCCGCGCGAACAAAGATTGAACTTGTTATATTCCTTGCGCTGGGGCGCGAGGTTTTGCCGGGTCAGCGCAAGGGCGCTTGGCGTATCTTTCAACTCAATGGCAATTTGCCAGCATTCAGCGGTTTCAGTTGCATCTGCCGGGCGCAATACCACAAGATTGGGAATAGCCCTGAGTGATGCCAGTTGTTCGACCGGCTGATGGGTAGGCCCGTCTTCGCCAAGGCCGATTGAATCGTGGGTGAGCACATGAATGACCCGCAGGCCCATCAGGGCGGCAAGGCGAATCGACGGGCGACAATAATCGCTGAAAATCATGAACCCGCCGGAATAGGGGATAAGCCCGCCATGCAGCGCCATGCCGTTCATTGCTGCTGCCATGGCATGCTCGCGAATGCCGTAATGGACAAACCGTCCGGAAAAATCGTCCGGAGTAATATCCGCCGTCTGGCTGGTATTGGTATTGTTGGAACCGGTCAAATCGGCAGAACCGCCAATAGTCTCGATCAGCGCGCCATTGACCACTTCCAGTGCCGCTTGAGAGGCTTTCCGGGTGGCAAGGGTTGGTGCGTCTTCGATCAGCTGCTTCTTATAGGCATGGATTGCCTTGTCAAAACTCTTTGGCAAATCGCCACGCATGCGACGTTCAAATTCGCATTTGCAATCGGTTTCACAATTGCCCAGTCGTTTTTCCCATTTCTTGCGCTCCGAGGCTGAGCGCAGTCCGGCCAGCCGCCAGCTGTCAAGAATATCGGAGGGAATATGAAAAGGCTCTGCCTCCCAGCCAAGCGCCTTGCGGGTGGCGGCTACTTCTGCTTCACCCAGTGGTGCGCCATGCACGCCGCTGGTTCCGGCCTTGTTGGGCGACCCATAACCGATGGTCGTTTTGCAGGCAATCAGGGTTGGCTGATCGCTGGATTTGGCTTCTTCAATGGCATCGCTGATTGCTTCAGGATTGTGGCCATCAATTGAAATCGTATGCCAGCCGGAGGCTTCGAATCGGGCAATCTGGTCGGTCGAATCAGACAGCGATATCGGCCCGTCGATGGAGATGTTGTTGTTGTCCCAAAACAGCACCAGTTTTTTCAGTTTCAGGTGGCCTGCAAGGGTAATCGCTTCCTGGGAAATGCCTTCCATCAAGCAGCCATCGCCGGCAAGGCACCAAGTGAAATGGTCCACGGTGTCGTCGCCAAATTCGGCGTTGAGCTTGCGCTCGGCCATCGCCATGCCAACCGCATTGGCAATGCCCTGACCGAGCGGTCCGGTGGTTGTTTCAATACCGGCGGCATGGCCATATTCCGGGTGGCCGGCGGTTTTGGCACCCAATTGGCGGAAATTCCGGATTTCGTCGAGGTCGATATCCGGATAACCAAGCAGATAAAGCGATGCATAGAGCAGCATGGAGCCATGCCCGGCAGAAAGAACAAACCGGTCACGATCCGGCCAGTTCGGGCGGGTCGGGTCGAATTTCATGTGTTTGGTAAACAGAACGGTCGCAATATCAGCTGCACCCATTGGCAGTCCGGGATGACCGGAATTGGCTTTTTGAATTGCGTCGATTGAGAGAAAACGAATAGCATTTGCCATACGTTGATGTTTTTCAATATCTGTCATGGATCTCGCGAACTGATTACAACAAGGTTCAACTGGCCGCCGTTGATGGCATGGTGAGCGAATACCGGACACATAGCACTTGCGGATATTGAGTCAATGGACCTGTGATTGCAGATCAATCACCAGCGGTCAGATTCGGCAAATGGCAATAATGGGTAAATTGAGCAAACTTTGGTAAGGCAGGGATATAAATACGGTTTTGGCCAATCGGCTCAAAATTCACTTAATTGCGAGTTGCATCATTGTCTTTTGGATAACTGAATGGCTGACTTGCGAATCGCTTTCCAACCTATCATAAAGACTAGTCAGGATTCGCGGAGTATCAGTGTCTCCAGGAGCGGGGGGCTCAATATTTGTTAGGCGGACAGACCATGCCGGATGGAGAGAATCAACAAACGGACCTTAATGCGGCTTTACTACGCTTCACTAACGCGGTTGATGCACTTGAGGTTACGATTGACCGTCATCTGGACGGGCAACGGTCATTAAACGAGGCCGAAGACGAAGTTCAAAACGTCAATTCTGATCGTGTGGAATTGGCTGAGAGCCTCGATAAATCCGAGGCCCGGGCGGCTCGACTTGAAAGCATCAATAAAGAAGTATCCCATCGTTTGGTGAGCGCCATGGAATCCATTCGTGGTGTTATTGATGCCAAAACAGCATCCGAAAGTGATTGAATTTCCCGTCGCCCGTGTTGGACCCGGTTGAGTGAAGTGAGTTTATAATGCCCCAGGTAGCAGTAATAATTAACGGTAAAACCTATAGAATGGCCTGTGATGAAGGGCAGGAACAACATTTGTTGAGCCTTGCCAAGCAGTTTGATTCCTATGTCGGCCATCTAAAAGATTCGTTTGGTGAAATCGGTGATCAACGACTTACTGTCATGGCGGGGGTTATGGTGACTGACGAGTTGGTTGAGTTGCAAAAGAAGCTGCGCAATGTCGAAACCGAACTGGCATCCCTGCGCCGTACCCGCGATGATGCGCTGGACAAGGTGAGTGTTCGTGAAAGCGAGCTTGTTAACTCGTTGAACAGTGCGGCGGAGAAAATCGAAAAAATCAGCACCAAACTAACAGCTCAGCAGGTTGGCTGATTTTTGAATGGTCATCGGGTAAGTAATGATCTTGGGCCCCCGTAGTGATTTCATCCAGATAATTGTTGCTGGCAATTCAATGGCTCTGGCCTTATGTTGAATGCGACGTTGCTGCGCGGTTCGAATGGAGTTTCATCCCTGGGGCCTTACCGATCCAAAAGGGAGCTGTCCCTGATTAAGCTCGTGGGCTTTTTCACACGGTGCCCACCTACATTGTAGGTTCCCAGGATCCAATTTCCAACGGCCGATGTGGCTCGTCACCTATTGTGTTTTCCGGCAGGGTTTCGTTTGCCAGAGCTTTGGTTGCCAAGATTGTATGAATAATCAAATCTCAACCCTCAAAAACCGGCAACGACAGCAGGCGCTGAAATTGCGCGACGAGCTGAATCCGGAGGCGCGGATTGAAAAGAGCATCCAGGCAAGCGACGCTGGCTCCCGGGCGATTGAATTTCAGCCGGGTGAGATTATTTCGGGCTTTTGGCCGATCCGGTCCGAAATTGATGCAAGACCCCTGATGGCGGCTCTTCAGCAGCGCGGTGCGCGACTTTGTCTGCCTGTGGTCGTTGATAAATACACCATTATTTTTCGTGAACTGGTTCGCGGCGCACCGCTGGTCAAAGCCGGATTTGGGACGGTTGGCCCTGGACCGGAGGCTGGAATTCTTAACCCATCGACCTTGCTGGTGCCGCTTGCTGCCTTTGATTTGAAAGGTGGAAGACTTGGTTATGGGGCGGGCCATTATGACCGGGCCATTGATAAATTGATGGAAACCGGCATAACACCGCGCTTGATAGGCGTTGCATTTGACATTCAAAGGGTCGACAGGGTTTTCACGGAACCCCATGATCAAAATCTTGATGCGATCATTACTGAATCCGGTGTGGTATTCACCGATGAAAGCGATTTGAAAGAAAAAAATGAGACTTTTGTTTCTCGGTGACATGGTTGGCCGAACCGGGCGCACCATTGTTTTTGATAAATTACCCGGGTTGATCGAAACCCATAAAATCGATTTTGTCATCGTCAATGGCGAAAATGCTGCGGCTGGATTTGGAATAACCGAAAAGATATTTCTCGAAACCCTTGAGGCCGGCGCCGATGTGGTGACCACCGGCAACCATGTGTTTGACCAGAAGGAAGCGCTTGGTTTTGCACCTCGGCAAGAACGTTTTTTGCGACCGGCCAATTTTCCCAAAGGCACGCCAGGGCGCGGGGCCAATCTGTATGAGGCGCGCAATGGTGCCCGGGTGCTGGTCTCCAACATCATGGGGACGGTTTTCATGCATCCCAGTCTGGACGACCCGTTTCAGGCTGCTGAACGCGAACTGGATGCCTGTCCGATGGGCATTGCAGCCGACGTTGTTGTCATTGATTTTCACGCCGAAGCGACCAGTGAAAAACAGTGTTTTGGCCATTTTGTTGATGGCAAGGTCTCTTTGGTGGTGGGAACACACACCCATATTCCGACCGCCGATCATCAGATATTACCGGGTGGTACGGCCTATCTCAGCGACGCTGGTATGTGTGGTGACTATGATTCATCACTTGGCATGGAAAAGGAAGAGCCGCTTAACCGGTTTTTGAAAAAAGTACCGAAGGGCCGCATGGAACCGGCGTCAGGTCCGGCCACCCTGTGCGGAGTGGCAGTGGAAGTTGACGATAGTACCGGGCTTGCAAAACAAATAGCACCTTTGAGATTGGGCGGACGACTTTCGCAAACTGTCCCTGAATTCTGGTAGTTGGGTGATCTGCTTTAGCGCTTCATTACTTGATGGAATCGCTCTCGTATTAATTCGCTCACGGCCATTCGTGCTGCGCACGGCCTCCGCGGGGGCGGCGCACAAGCGCCGGGCCGCCCTTGCGGCCAGACTGTTTCCGTATAAACGTGATACAGTCTAAAACGGGTTTTTTCAGGCGGACTTTTTTTGCTCGACATCTGCATCAATACCAAACAGCTCTATGCTTTCCTCGCCTGACATAGATTTGCCAAAAAGATAACCCTGGCCCATTCCACATCCCAATTCAATCAAGGCTTGGCGTTGTTCTTCTCTTTCAATACCTTCTGCCAGGCACGATATATTGAGGTTTTTGCACATTCCAATGACAGATAGAATGACATTGCGGGTTCGCTCGCTGTCGCAAACGCCATCGGTGAAGCTTTTGTCGATCTTGATTTTATCGAATGGCAGTTCCCGAACCTGGTTCATGCTTGAATAACCGGTTCCAAAATCATCGAGAGAAATTCTGATGCCTGCCTGTTTGAAATTGGCGATGGTTGCCCGCGCGCGCTCCATATTCCGCATGATTGCAGTTTCAGTCACTTCTATTTCAAGCCGGTTGGGGCTGAAGTTCTGCTGAAGCATGATCGAAAGAATATTCATGCTGACGTTTTGGCGGGTCAGGTGCCCGGCGGAAATATTGAACGACAGGAATATATCAGACGGCCAGCTTTTTGCAGTAGTGACTGCTTTTCGAAACAGATTTTCAGTCAGTTCGGATATCAGGCCCGAATGTTCGGCAATGGGAATGAATTTCGATGGCGGCACGGACCCAAGATAAGCGTGGTCCCACCGGGCCAACGCCTCCATGCCAATAATTTTTTGGCTTTTGAGATCGACAATCGGCTGGAATTGCATTTCAATATCATTGTTTGATATGGCAATTCGCAACGCCTGCTCGATCATTGATCGTTGCAGGACTTTTTCTTCCATGTCCTTGGTGAACACTTCGGTATAGCCACGGTTTTCAGATTTAGCTTTGTAAAGGGCCAGGTCAGCCCGCTCGAGCACGCAGGAAGATTTTGCGCCTTTTTCTGTGACCAGGCAAAAACCGCAAGACCCTGAAAGATGAGCGGTGATCATATCTATTTCAAATGTCGGGCGCAGTGACTCAACAAGCTTGTTACCAAGCAAAATGGCATCTTCAGAATTGATAACATCATTGGCAATGATCGCAAATTCATCGCCGCCCAATCTTGCGACCATTCCTCTGTCGCCAAGGGATTCCTCAAGTCTTTCACCAACCTCAATCAATACGGCATCACCGGTACCGTGACCGTGAACATCATTGATGGGCTTAAAACCATCCAGATCGACAATGGCAACCGCAAACGGGTTGGTTCGTTTGAGGTTGAACTGCAATATTGCATCATCTAGTGCGTCGTAGAAACTGCGCCGGTTGGGAAGCCCGGTCAGTGTATCTGTATAGGCAATACGGGTAGCAAATGCCCGCTGACCTTCGATAACACCGTTCTTCCTGGTGAGTCTCCACTGCGAAATAATTGTTTCAACAAATGTTCGGTAAGTCACAGTGTTTGTGTAGATTACCAACAGAGACAAAGACACAAATACCGTTGTCAAAGGCACCAGATTGGGATTACCGTGAAGTGCGAAGTTTATCGAGATCGGAATAGTCGCGCATAAAATGACCGCAATCGAAGTTATCGGTAATGTGCTTATTGAGAACGAAGTGATCAGGGCCACACACCAGACTACCAGAACTGCGATGGTGATTTGGAATGTATCGCCACCGGTTGTCGGTAATATGGCCAGTGCCGAATAGCTGAGCGCCATCACCGGCGTTACCCAACTGATGAGTCTTAAATCGCGCCGAATTATATTCATGTCCGGTTCCGGGCCTTTTATTAGACTTCGCACCCAATAGACCAACCTTAAAGACATAAAACTAAAGAAGATTACCGGAATGTAGAGGTTGAACCAGTCAGGAAGGGTTGATTCAAAAGAAATGGAAAATATGATGAGTGTAATTATCATCGTCGCGTAAAGAGCGGGCAAAACCCGGCGAAGCATGTTGTGTTGCTCGCGGATCAACGCCTCACGCAGCTTGCCCAACGGTCGCGCCGAGACCGAGCTGTAAATGGGCATCAATTTTACCATGGTTCCCGCCACTCTTCCAATTTATTCAAGGAAGACTAACAGCAACACCCTAATATACGGTTTGGCACTATAACTAATGCGAAGTAACTATTTTGGAGTGAACAGCGCTATAATATTGTAACCAATTGCTAACTTTGCCGGATTGTTTTCAACAGGGAGGCGTGAATTCGATCATTACCACTGACAATTTCGCCATTATCAAACATCTTGTCCCGGTCAGAATAATCAGAAACATATCCGCCGGCCTCGCGGACCATTAACAGACCGGCTGCCACGTCCCATGGTGACAATCCGTCTTCCCAATAGGCATCGTAACGCCCGGCCGCCACATAGGCGAGACTAAGCGCTGCAGAACCCATGGCACGGGTGCCTGCCGCGACATTCATAACTTCCTGTTGCTGGAGCATGAATGTGCTGTGGCCCTTTTTGCCCCGGTGGGGAATGCCCGTACAGACCAGGCAGTCTGTCAAATTACGTCTTCCTGATACCCTCAATCGCCGGTCATTGAGAAACGCTCCCTGTCCACGTTCGGCAGTGAATAATTCGTCTGTAACCGGGTTGTATATTACCCCGGCGACGACTATGCCTTGAGATTCAAGCGCGATCGAGATGCAGAAAAACGGGTTGGAATGGAGGAAATTTGTGGTGCCGTCCAGCGGGTCGACGATCCACCGGTGCTGGCTGTCTTCACCCTTGATGGCACCTGATTCTTCCAACAACATGGCATAACCGGGTCGGGCTTTCCGAAGCAGGCTGGCGATGGTTTTTTCTGCCTGCCGGTCTGCTGCCGAGACAAAATCGCCCGGTCCTTTTACTGAAACCTGAAGATTTTCAACTTCGCCGAAATCACGGGTCAATCCGCGACCGGCCTTCAGTGCGGCCTCAACCATGACGTTTAGAATTGCTGAGCGAGCCATTTTATTCTCCGGAACTTTACCTGAACATGCGGCATCGCCTGTCGGCGAAAACCTCTACTGGTACGAGAGGGTTTAATTTCTATTCGGCTTCGGCGCGGCGGATATAGGTAATCTCGTTGGTATCAACGACAATTCGCTCACCGGCATCTATAAAGGGTGGTACCATAACCCGAACACCATTTTCCATAACAGCCGGTTTGTAGGACGAAGAAACCGTTTGCCCTTTTACGACCGGATCGGCCTCTGTGATTTTTAACACCACCTGGTCAGGAAGGGTGATGCCGATCGGTTTATCTTCATACATTTCGACACGAACGCTCATGCCGTCCTGCAAAAACGCAGCACGCTCGCCGACAAATTCACTGTGCAGTTCCAGTTGCTCATAGGTGGCAAGGTCCATGAATACCAGCATTTCACCCTCGGAGTAGAGGTACTGAAAGTCTTTTTGGTCGAGGCGGATTTTTTCAACGGTTTCCGATGCACGAAACCGCTCGTTCAATTTGGTGCCGTCGATCAGGTTTTTCAGTTCAACCTGATTGAACGCGCCACCCTTGCCGGGTTTTACAGCATTGGTTTTAACCGCCGCCCACAGGCCGCCTTTGTGCTCGATAACATTGCCCGGCTTGATCTCGTTTCCGTTAATTTTCATGCAGCTATTCTCAACTTTTGAATCGATGGCTCGGTAGCCCGTTGGTTATAGCCATCGTTCAACATAAATCCTGCAACTATTCAAGTCGCAAGCTGACAATGCGCAAGGACGCCCGCTAATTTTTTCGCCAGGAGTTTGCGGCCTTGATGGCCTCTTGCTGATTTTTGACAGGCAGATTGCGAAAAATTTCGTCAAGTTCCTGATCGTTCTTGCCCGCGCGTCTTGCAAGAATGTGCCAAACGGATGCGGTTTGTAAATCGCGTTTGGTGCCAAGTCCATAGGCATACATTTTTGCCAGCCGGTTTTGGGCAATTACATTTCCCTGATTGGCTGCGAGCTTGAACCAGTCCAGTGCCGCTTTTTCGTCCTTTGGCCCGCCTTTGCCGATCGCCATCCAGATAGCGAGCTCCAGTTGTGCGGTGTCATATCCGCCAATGGCGGCAAGAGTCATCCATTTGCGGGCGCGTTTTAGATCTGCAAACGGCACACCCTGGCCAGTGGCATACATGCGTGCCAGCACATATTGAGCATCGGGCAATCCACCCTTTGCAGCATTTTCATAATAGGGGCGGGCTTCGACAAACCCCTTATATAACGGTTTGTTGGCAATGATCATTTGCGCGACGTTGAACTGCGCCTTGTTGTGGCCGGCGTCTGCGGCCTTTTTCATATAAGCCATGGCCTGCTTTTTATTAAGAGGAACAATTTTGCCTTTCGCCAAAATATTGGCATAGGCAAACTGGGCCTCCCGATTGCCGCCATTGGCCGCAAACTTGTACCAGGAAACGGCCTTCTTTTTATTGCGGGCAATACCCAGCCCCCGGTCATACATTTCGGCAATCAGTGTTTGTGCTGCCGGATCGCCACTTTCTGCGCGTGGTAATGCCAGCTTGAATGCCGAGAGATAATATCCACGTTGAAAGGCACCATATGCGAGATCGACAAATTTGCCATCGCTGTTTTCGGTTGCCTGCTTGATATCCGCCTCGATGCGGGCTTTGTTGAGGGCGGCAAGTTCATCTGGAGAGAGCGGCTTTTTTCCCGGTGGCTCAAATTCAATCGGAGCCTGCAGATAACGGGCGCGATTGCCGGATTTGTCATTGATTTCCGCCGGTGTAGTGGCTGGGCCTTCTGCTGGCGCGGTGGTCGGGTCTTCTGCCGACACGGCGTTGGGCATCTGGCTGAGCACAGAAAGGCTCACCGATGCCGCAATTAAAGCTGAATTCAGACCGGTTTTTCCTGACAATAATGCCTGTAAGCACCATGTCGTGACCCTAGACATCTTCAAATTCCGGCGCATGTTTATCGAGTAGTTCATTAGCGAGTTTCACGGCCTCTTTTGGCCCTTCATTGTGGCTAAAAATGGCAGAACTGAGGGCAGCAAAATCAATTCCGGTGGCTGCCACATCAATTATACTATCAACTTCACTGCCACCCATGCAAATACCGGGAACTTCTACCATTTCGGCCCACCATTCCGCCAGAGCCAGCATTTTTGCGTGGGGTTCGGATTTGATATCGCTGTCGAGCTTGCCAAAAAACAAATAGTCAGGATTTGTTTCACCCAGACTCAAGGCCATGTGGCGGGATTTTACGGCCCCACCGCCGACCATCATTGCCGGGCTGAATTTTGCGATCAATTCGCGCAACTGCGGCACGCCGGCATCACCCCCCGGCAGGTCCACATGAATACCATCGGCATTGCAGCGCCCTGCGGCCTGTGTATCATTGGCGATCACAGCGGCAACTCCGGCTGTTTGAGCAATATGAACCAGTGGCTG
This sequence comes from Rhizobiaceae bacterium, assembly GCA_027000565.1. Lineage (GTDB taxonomy): Bacteria > Pseudomonadota > Alphaproteobacteria > Rhizobiales > Rhizobiaceae > SZUA-100. Next base: position 9,990 of record JALTNS010000328.1, read on the forward strand.
GCAAAATTGCTGAAAATTTCCATCACTACCGGCCGTCTTTGCAAGTATGATGCTGGCCACATCACCACCTTCCAGTGCTTTGCTCAATGCTTTGTCGGCATCGGGCAGGGCATCGGGAATGACCAGCACCAATCGGCATCGGTTTGGAACAGGCATTTTAGAACTCCGGCAAATTTACTGGGGTGATCATCCAATCGATGACCATTAATCAGGCTACAATTTTTTAGAGGGTTTTTGAGAAATAAAAAACCCCGCTTGTGGCGGGGTATAACGCAATACAGCATTTTGTCGCGAAATTTTCGCGCAAAGTCTGTTTCAATAATGCCTGTCCCTGGGGATTGCCCGTAATGATTAATGCCGACACAGGATTTCAGTGCATCGCGTTTTCGTCTCGAAGTCGGCTTATTTCGTCTTTTAACCAGAGTTTTTGCCGCTTCAGTTCAGCAATCTCTGTGTGGTCAATGCCGGGCGAAGTGGAAATCTCGGATAATTTGGATTTCAGCGACCGGCGACGGTTCTCCAGCTGATTGATATGAGACTCAACGGACATTCAAATACCTCCTAAAGCGATTCATAACACACTAATTGTGTCATAATATTTGATGGCTGTCGAACCACATTTCAATAGATACCCGGCTTTTTTTACAGTTCTTTGAACGCAATTGTGAATTTCGGGAATATGTTTTAGGATTGCTTCAAACGGGGACTTGTTCGCGTATTTGCGAATTTGAACAAAGGCAAAACCATGTCGGATCAGGATCAGGCAGAGGTCAAAATGGCGGTGGCCAAACTTCGGCAGGAACATGATGATTATCATGCGGCGATTGAATCGATGACAACCACAGGCTGCAACCCGCTGCAAATTCAGCGCATGAAGAAAAAAAAGCTTGAGCTGAAAGACCGGATATTAAAGCTTGAAGACCGGATAATTCCAGACATAATTGCTTGAGAGCATTGCGGCCCGCGAAAAGACCTGCTCGCCGGGAGCAGGTGCCGGATATTGCAGAGTCAGAAGTTTTGCGGTACTGGCTGGCGCGTAATTTCAGAAAATTTTGACTTGGAAGCTTCCATATGACCGCCGAAAACTCTCCTGTTGCGATTATCATGGGCAGCCAGTCTGATTGGCCGACCATGGGCCATTGTGCCGAAGTTCTCGAAAAGCTGGATATTGGCCATGAAGCGTTGATTATCTCGGCTCATCGAACACCGGAGCGAATGGTGGAATTTGCCAAATCAGCGCGAAAGAACGGGTTCAAGGTGATTATCGCCGGGGCGGGCGGTGCGGCACACTTGCCGGGTATGGTTGCAGCAATGACCTCACTGCCGGTATTTGGTGTACCGATTGAATCCAAAGCTCTTTCAGGACAGGATAGTTTGTTGTCGATCGTGCAAATGCCGGGCGGGGTTCCGGTTGGGACCCTTGCAATCGGCAAGGCCGGGGCGGTGAATGCCGCATTGCTTGCAGCCTCCGTTCTGTCCTTGAGCGATGGTGATGTATTTGAGGCACTGGAACGCTGGCGCGAAAAACAGACCGCCGGAGTGGCGTTGAAACCGGAACAGAATTAATGGCCCTGCAGCAAGGTGCAACAATCGGCATCATTGGCGGCGGGCAATTGGGCCGTATGCTGGCGATGGCGGCAGCACGCCTGGGATTTCGCACCTGCATTTTGGAACCGGGCAAGGATTGCCCTGCTGCACAGGTCGCAAACAGCCACTTTGAGTATGCCTATGACGATGAGGCGGGCTTACAGGCGCTTGCCCGGGCGAGCGATGTCGTAACTTACGAATTTGAGAATGTGCCGGTTGCTGCGGCGCGAATGCTTGAAAAACAATGCGTGCTTTACCCGCCGTCACGGGCGTTGGAATTAAGCCAGGATCGGTTGATCGAGAAAGATTTTCTCAATGAGTGTGGTGCAAAAACCGCCGGTTATTTCAATGTTGAAAATATCGGGGATTTACTGTCTGCGCTTGAGGCGTTTGATGGTTCCGGTGTGCTGAAAACCCGGAGATTCGGTTACGATGGCAAGGGGCAGGCGCGTTTCAACCGAAATTCGGAAACCGAAATTGGCGATATTTACCGGGAGTTTGACGGAACAGCTTGTGTTCTGGAAGAATTGATCGATTTTGAGCGCGAAATTTCGGTGATCGCTGCCCGTGACCGGTCGGGCAATTTTTGCGCCTATGATCCCGCGTGGAATGTCCACCGAGAGGGAATATTGCACACCTCGACCATTCCGGCCGGGGTTTCACAAAGTGTGGCTGATACGGCCATTGAAACGTCTCACAGGATTATGGACGAATTGTCCTATGTCGGGGTTATGGCGACCGAATATTTTGTGACCTGCGATGGTAGCCTGCTGGTCAATGAAATTGCACCGCGGGTGCACAATTCCGGCCACTGGACCGAGGCCGGTTGCCTGGTCTCGCAATTTGAACAACATATTCGCGCTATTGCGGGCTGGCCACTGGGCGATGGTTTGCGTCATTCGGATTGTGTAATGGAAAATCTCATCGGTGCTGAAGCGGAGAGTGCGCATCTCAAGCAGGAAAATGCCGCGGCGATGTTGCACCTCTATGGCAAAAAAGAATCTCGACCGGGTCGCAAAATGGGACATTTCACCCGGGTTGGACCTATGCAAAAAAACCTGAAATAATTGCCCGGTCTCACCGCCTTGCGACTGGACAATGGTCTTTGGATTTGATAGATGTCCGCTTAACTTGCGGTGTTTGCACCGCGAGAATGGTTTGTCGTTATCCATACAAATTGCAAATTTTGAAAATTTGCACCGATAATTGGATGCGATTTCCCTCTTACGATTGATTGTAATAGCCCAGGATCGGAATTAAACGTGCAAGTAGTTGTTCGTGACAACAATGTTGATCAAGCGCTTCGGGCGCTGAAAAAGAAGCTTCAACGCGAAGGTGTATTTCGTGAAATGAAGCTGCGTAATTTCTATGAAAAACCGTCGGAAAAACGTGCCCGCGAAAAAGCGGAAGCCGTGCGACGTTCGCGCAAGCTTGCCCGCAAGCAGGCACAGCGTGAAGGATTGCTGCCGAGCAAAGCTCCGCGCACGCGATAAATTACATTGGCTGGTTGCCACATGCGGCGATCTTCGACAATATCAAGCGATTAGTATCAAGTGATCAGGTGGGGCGACTTTGTCGTTTTCCGCCTTGTTTGATTCACCACATATAATCTACTCATTCGTCACTCTTTTGCCCAGCTTGTAATTGTAAAAGTTGATCCTGCTTGCATATCCCTTTAGTTGTGCAACAATTATGCAATGGCTGGTGAAGCAGGCGGATGTTGATAGCGTGAATTCTTATTTGAATAGACTACAGGGATTGAGCCCGGACTTTGCGGCAGACATTATGGTGCAAAGCTCCCGTAAAATTGCCAGTGCTATGGTAATTTCGCTGGGTCTTGTGCTTTCCGCCTGTCAAACTTCGGAAATATCCGATGTCTCTCCGGTCGAAAAAGAGCAAGGCTCCGAAGCCAATATTGCCTCGTTAACGGCGGTGGTAGACAGCAATCCAAATGATGCTGAAGCCTATTATGTGCGCGGAGCGGCCTTTGGCCGGGCGGGTAAATCATCGAAGGCACTGGCTGATTTCAACCGTGCCATTCAGCTGAACAGTCG
>JALTNS010000329.1 GCA_027000565.1 Rhizobiaceae bacterium
CTGGATCAAACAGACGGCCGCGTGAGTGATTGACGATGGTGGCAAATGTTACCGGCGTGTAGGGCGCACGGAATGTGGTGAGCCCGACATCGGGCAGGTCCTTGCCCAGTTGTTCGGCAGCTATCGCCAGCCCGTGCATGTTGGACATTTTGCCCTGATCGGTTGCCATGCCGGTTGTGGTAAATCGCTTCACATGTTCGATGGAGCGCATGCCCTCGCGCACCGCAAGGCGAATATCCTTGGCGGTTACATCATTTTGAAAATCAACAAAAGCCTTGACCATGTCCTTTGCGCCAGCACCGGGTGCTGCGCCAATGGCATTTCCATGCAGGGAAGTGGCATTTGAAATTTTTGCCGGTTTGGTTTTTCTAACCCGTTTTCCACCCGTCTCACTGGCTGCGGCAATGGCGGCATCGCGCGCCTCGACAATCAGCGCTTCCTCATCATAGGTACCGTTGCAGGCACCAATTGAAGCGCAATCCTGGGCATAGGTACCGGGCAGGAATATCTGGCGGTCGCTATCCCATTTGAGCTTTCCGCGCGATTGCGAAAACAGATGTACCGACGGGGTCCAGCCGGCTGAATTTATCAGCGAGTCAATCTTGATTTGCTCGTTTTGCCCGCCACTATTGGATTGAACCGTCATCGATGCAATCCGCAAGTGTCCGGAGGTTTTGATGATGGAATGGTCTTTCAAAACGCGAATGCCGTTTTCACGCGCTTTGGTCAAAAGTGTTTTCGGCGGAATTGCCCGCAAATCAACAATCGCTGAAATGTTAACACCGGCAGATTTAAGGTCAAAGGCTGCCTGATAGGCGGCGTCGCAAGCGGTAAACACACCGACATTGGCACCGACCGCCACTCCATACTGGTTCAGGTACTTTTGTGCGGCAGATGCCAGCATGATGCCGGGGCGGTCATTATCGGCAAATACCAGATGGCGTTCAATCGCACCGGTGGCCAAAATGACCCTACCGGCGCGCACCTGCCACAACCGTTCGCGCGCCAGGGCGGGATCAGACTTTGCCATGTGTTCGCTGACCCGTTCCGCCAGCGAAACGAAATTTTGGGCATAATAGCCAAACCCGGTGGTGCGGGTGAGCAGTTGCACATTGTCCATTGCCGCAAGGGTTGCGACCGTATCCTTCACCCAGTCGGTGGCGTGTTTGCCGTCGATTTGAAGGTGCCGGTCGTAGAGAATTGAGCCGCCAAGCTGCGGATTTTCATCGCACAAGATTACCCGCACGCCGGATTTTGCAGCGCTAAGGGCCGCATTCAAACCGGCAAGGCCACCGCCGATGATCAACACTTCGCAATGGGCATATCGGTTCGAATACCGATCAGGATCAGCTTCGTTCGGTGCGGTGCCCAGTCCGGCGGATGCGCGGATTACCGGTTCATAAATTTTATCCCAGGCCTTGGCTGGCCATTTGAAGGTCTTGTAGTAAAAGCCCGCTGGAAAAAACGGCGCCAGTTTGTCGTTGATTGCCATCGCATCAAAGGCCAGCGATGGCCAGCGGTTCTGGCTTTCGGCGTTCAACCCGTCATAGAGTTCCTGAACCGTGGCGCGGACATTGGGCTGCGAACGCGCGCTATCACGTGAAATACCCACCAGGGCATTGGGCTCTTCCGGACCTGCGGAAATTATTCCGCGCGGACGGTGATACTTAAATGATCTTCCGGTCAGATGAATGCCGTTTGCCAGCAAAGCGGAGGCCAGGGTATCGCCTTCGAGGCCCTGAAGCATTTTTCCATCAAAGGTAAAATTGACGGTTTTGGCCAGCGGCAGTTGGCCAAAGCCTTTTATGCGGTTTTGGGCACTCATTTTGCGGCCCTTTTTTTTGCAGGATTTCCGGTGCCGGGTTTTGCCGGTTTGGCTTCGCCACTGCGATAGGTCACCAGAAACTTGTCTGAAACCGTATCGCGCGCCGCATTGAAAAACCTGCCACAGCCATGAATATGCCGCCAGCGTTCAAACTGCATGCCCTTGGGGTTTTCGCGAATGAAAAAAAACTTCTCAAATTCCGCATCGCTCATCGCGGCCATGTTTTTTGGTCGCTCGATATGCGCTTCTCCGGCATTGGCAAATTCCAGTTCCGGGCGCTCTTCTTCGCAATAGGGGCAATGGATTAATAGCATGGTCTTTCCCTCAATGGGCCACGGCGGCGGCTGCCGCTTCGTCGATCAAGCGACCGTTTCGGAACCGTTCCAACGTGAAGGGTGCATTGATTTCATGTGGTTCGTCACGGGCAATTGTGTGGGCAAAAACATTGCCTGAACCCGGTGTTGCCTTAAACCCGCCGGTGCCCCAGCCGCAATTGACATAAAGCCCGCCGATCGGGGTTTTTGCCAAAATCGGCGAACGGTCGGGGGTCACATCAACAATGCCGCCCCACGAGCGCAGCATTTTCATGCGCGAGAACATCGGAAACATTTCGCAAATTGCATCGAGTGTGTGGTTGAGAATATGCAGGCCACCGGTCTGTGAGTACGATGTATATTGATCGGTTCCCGCTCCAATGACCAACTCGCCCTTGTCCGATTGCGAAATATAGGCATGCACAGTGTTTGACATGACCACGCAAGGAAAAACCGGTTTAACCGGTTCAGATACCAGCGCCTGCAGCGGATAACTTTCAAGCGGCATTTGAATGCCTGCCATATTCATCAACACCGAAGAATGACCGGCGGCAACAACGCCGACCTTTTTTGCCAGAATTGTGCCTTTGGTGGTCTCCACCCCGGTAACATTGCCTTTTGCATCGCGGTTGATACCGGTCACTTCACAGTTCTGGATAATATCGACACCGCGATCAGACGCACCGCGGGCATAACCCCAGGCAACCGCATCATGGCGGGCGGTGCCGCCTTTTCTTTGCAGCGCTGCTCCCATTACCGGATAGCGTGCCTGTTTGGAGATGTTGAGCGGCGGGCAAAACGCCTTGGCCTCCTCCGGGGTCAGCCACGCATTGTCAACGCCGTTTAGCCGGTTGGCATGAATGTGGCGTTTGAACACCTGCACATCATGGACATTATGCGCCAGCATCATGACCCCGCGCTGGGAAAACATAACGTTATAATTCAATTCCTGGCTCAAACCTTCCCACAGCTTGATGGCGTGATTGTAGATGCCGGCTGATTCATCATAGAGATAGTTGGAGCGAATGATGGTGGTATTGCGCCCGGTATTACCACCGCCAAGCCAGCCTTTTTCAATCACCGCGACATTAGTGATATTGTGCTCCTTGGCGAGATAATAGGCGGTTGCCAGCCCGTGGCCACCGGCACCAATGATGATCACATCATAGGAATTTTTTGGTTCCGGTGAACGCCATTGTTCGGCCCAGCCCCTGTGGCCGCGCAGCGCCTCGCGGGCGAGTGAAAATACCGAATAGTTTCTCATAAGGCGGGCGGTCCATTTGCTGGCATTAAACTGTTTTCAAAGGTAACTATAGGCAATCCATTCTCACCTTGAAAGTGTCATACGCTGAAGCCATGAACATGGTTGCGACATCAGGCGACGTGGGATGTTGATTGTGCGACGTTTGCAAAAGAGTTTTGCTCAATTGAATTTTCCATGCAGACAATTTCAGAAAAAACCGATGGACCCGTTCTAAATGATCAGATAGCGTCTGTTGATTGATGCGCAATATTCAGCGCGCCCAAATTTCACACCCGAAACCCCTGAGGTATTTTTGACCGAATTGGAGAATGACAGC
>JALTNS010000330.1 GCA_027000565.1 Rhizobiaceae bacterium
AGTCTGTTCGTGGTTCGCAGGCGCGCAGAAAAACTGCCGAGGCAGCACTCAGCGAGGCCGGGCTTGACGGTTTTTTTGACCGCGATCCGGCGACCTTGTCTGGCGGACAAAAATCACGGGTTGCGTTGATGCGGGTTTTGCTGGCCGAACCGCAAGCCCTGCTTCTGGATGAACCGTTCTCCAAACTTGATATGGACCGCCGCGACCGGATCAGAAAATTTGTGCTTGGAGAAGCCCGCCGTCGCGAATTACCGGTTCTGCTGGTAACCCACGATCAGGCCGACGCGGATGCAGCCGGTGGCCCGGTTTTGCGGCTGCAGGAATAGGTTACAGGTCGACCTCCAGCACACCATCCGGTTTTGCCGCCCGGGACTGACAAAGGATAATTTCCTTTTCACGCTGGGCCTTTGACAAGACAAAATCCCGGTGTTCAACCTCACCGGAGATGATTGAACATTTGCAGACGCCGCAAATACCGTCGGAACATTTCACATCCACATGGATGCCGTTTTCACTCAAAACATCAGTGGCCGACTTATCGGCAGGCACATGTAGTTCCCGTCCGGATTTTGCCAGCTTCAGGATGAAAGGGTGATTTTGGTAATCAGGCTGGTCGGGAACCGAAAAATATTCCAGATGCTGCGCTTCTTCGGGGAATCCCTGGCGGCCGGCCGCCTCCAGCACCGCATTCATATAACGGTCGGGACCACAGGTATAAACGTGGAATCCGTCATTATAGTCGCGCAGAATTTTATCAAAATCGGCCCGAGTTCCCTGATCAGAAAAATGATATATCACGTTCTTTGCCCACGGCATGTTGGCAAGGTCACCCAGATAACCCGCATCCTGCTCGCGGGAGGCCGAATAGTGCAGTTCAAACGGTCTGCCAAGTGCGTGCAACCGGTGGGCAAAGGCAATCATCGGCGTAATACCGATGCCACCACCCATCAAGAACACTTTTTCTGCATCCTCTATCAACTCAAAATGGTTGATCGGTCTGGATATGAATACCTTGCGGCCCTTGTTGAATATCCGGTGCATCAGGGCTGATCCACCGCGGCCTTCGTCCTCGCGCAGCACTGCAATTTGATATTTTGTACGATCTTCAGGATCGCCGGACATGGAATATTGACGCAGAAACTCCGGGGCCACGACAATGTCGAGATGTGCCCCGGCGCGCCACTCAGGCAGTTTCGAACCATCAATGGTCGCAAACTCGAACTTGGCCACATCACTGGTCATTTTCTCAACCCGACTGACTTCGACCCTGATCAGCGGCGCATCCCTGAAATTTGAATACTCATGGGCAAGGCCGGTGATCTGGCCTTTGGCAAGCCTGTTTTTGTATTCACTGGCCGAAATCATGGCCTGATAGGCGGCAATGCCCGCCTCACGGTCCATCGGGAATGGATAGGGCCATGGATGGGGGGCGAGATTTGCCGGATAAACCGCAAGCGTTTGATCAGAATATTTCAGATCAAGCTTTCGGTCGAGCTGGCGATGATTAACCGGATGTTTTGTCATCCGGTAAGCACCATCATCATTCAATTCAATATCCCACCACCACTTTTTGACCGGGTTGATTTGACCATTGCCAACCATGTCATCAAGTTTGGCGAGAACAGGAGCAGCAGCAGGAATCTTCATCGCTGCCCAGCGAAACGGTTTTTCAGCAAACAGGCCTTCAAGGTTCCACGGGCAGGTTTTCATGCAGCGCCCGCACATGGCGCCGCCCTCGGTGGTGATCCGGTAGGTCGTGCATTTCTGGCTGTCAGACTTCCAGATCTCATACCCGTTGAACATCAGTTTTGGACCGGCAGTAATCGCGCCGGAAGGGCATTCGCGGGCACATTTGTTGCAGTTCTCGCAAAAATTTTGCAAGCCAAAATCTATTGGTCGATCATGCGCCAACGGCATATCGGTGGTCACCACGCCGGATTTGAGCCGTGGTCCCAATAGCGGGTGGAGAATTACCTCGCCAATCCGGCTGACTTCGCCAAGACCGGCCAGCAGCAACAAGGGCGGCTGCAAAACCTCGCCATCCATCACCGAATGGGCCTTGGCCGAATAGCCGAGATTGCGGATTTGTTTGGCAATTACGCCACCGAGCAGCGAAAACCGCAAATAGGCCCGCATTGATTGGGAAACCGCAATCCAGTCATCACCGCTGGCGCCTTCCATGGTTTCGTAACCCTGATCAATGATCATCGAGATCGCCTGATCGTGTGGTGGTTCCAAAACTTTTCCGGTGGCGTCGTGGCTGTACCACGCCCAGTCCGGGCAGCGGGATATACCCACTGCATCAACACCGAGAAAATAGCTCGCCGCCTTGATATTTTCAGCGTTGCGTTTTGCGTCAGCCGGGAGCAAGCCATTTTTTTCCGGCTCACCGTCCTGCAACAGAACAAAGGCACCAAGTGCCCGGCGCTGAGCAGTAGCCGGGGCGCTTTTTCGGACATAAAGCCCGCCCTTGGCGGCGTCCTGTTGCTTTTTTCCCATATCGCCAAATTGCGCCCGGGCAAACATATCAGTGCGCTTGGGCACCCGCGCAACGCGCGCCTCATCAATATAGGTGGTTGGCTGATCGACCTTTTTCAGCCGCTCAAACGGCAACGCCCCGTCAACATAATTTCGCCGCGCATAGGCATCGCGGTTGAGCGCATTTTTCGCAAAACCCGCGCCCAGCCACCAGGCCGGACCGCCGGTTGAAAACCTCGGTTGTCGAGACAAGGGTACAAGCGGTTGATCGCTCGCCAACTGCAAATTGGTGGTAATGGCCGCAAGCCCGAAACCCTCACCCACATAGGGCGTCACCAGCCTACCGTCGTCGAAAGTTGCAAGACCGCCTGCAACGGCCAGCTGATTGAGATCGACATCGGACGAGGTCCCGGTGTGGGCTTTTGCCTGATAACCCAACAGCCGGATATAATTGGCAATGACAATGGCAGTTTCGGTCGCCCGAAGGCAGGCGCGGTATACTTGCGCATCCGTAATCCACTCTGCACCCGGTTCATCAATTCGAACATCGCGGTTAAATTCATAAAGAAATACAATTGCCCGGTGATGGCCGTCGATGGTGGTTGGCGGTGCCTCCATCGATTCTTTCAGATCAGCCATAATCAGGTCGATGCCGGAAGCAAGGGTTTTGGTCTGTCGGGTTTTGAGTTCATCGGCAAGGCGGGCAATATCCGGATTTTTATAGGGGTTTGAAAGCCGTGCCGACCCGATAAGCTCACCTATACCAACCATCGAGGCATCTGAAAAATAACCGAAAGCTTTGATATGATCTGCCCGCGCGCGCGGATCGTCCGGAATTTCAGCCTTGGCCTTGTTAGTCAGCCCATCCCGCAGGGCGTCCATCATCGACTGGTATTCGCCCATCGCGTTAACAATGGAATGGGGAGTGGAAAGACGATTAAAGTCGAGTTGCTGCGACGGCGGCACATCTGTCAGGTCTGGTAACTGATCGGTCCGCTTCAACCGTTCCAGCGGATAAGGGCCGAGATGTACGGGGCGGTTTTTACTGGAGAAAAATCGAATGCCCACTCAACCAAACCCTCTTCCAATATCGGCTCCACGAAAAATGCAGAATAACCACTTATCCCGTTGCGGCAAGTCCGGTCAGTCGCTGGAATATAGTCGGTTTTTTAAGTGGTTGCGGCGGCGGCAGACTGTCAGGTTTCATTCGGCTGACAAT
>JALTNS010000331.1 GCA_027000565.1 Rhizobiaceae bacterium
TTTTCATTGAGGTAAAACCGAATGGCTCAAAGCTCTGGCGGATGGCTTATCGCTTTAATGGCAAGCAAAAATTACTATCCTTTGGCCCCTATCCAGAAATGCCCCTCGCAAGGGCGCGGGAGAAACGGTTGGAGGCAAAATCTCTATTGGCTGAGGGCATTGCCCCCATGGTGCACGCCAAGGAAGTCAAGGAACGGGAGCGCCGGGAAGCGGAGGACAGTTTCGGTAATATTGCAGAAGAATTGCTCGCAAAGGGAGCCAAAGAAGGGCTTGCCGAAGCAACATTGGTAAAGAAGCGGTGGTTGCTAAGCCTGATGGGGCAGGCCTTTGCTGATCGGCCTATCAGGGACATTGCCGCGCCGGAAATATTGGCCCAATTGCGAGAGATTGAGGCTAAAGGGAATTATGAAACCGCCCGCAAATTAAGAGGGTTTGTTGGGCAGATATTCAGATATGCCATCGCTACCGGCAGGGCGGTATCGGACCCGACTTATGGGCTGAGAGGCGCTTTGATAAGGCCGAAAACAGTTCATCGCGCAGCCTTCACCAATTGGGATGATTTTGGCGGACTTGTCAGGGCTATTTGGGGCTATGAAGCTGGCAGCCCTGAAACACGCATTGCCTTGAAGCTTTTGATTTTACTGTATTCACGTCCAGGCGAATTGCGTTTGGCAAAATGGGGGGAGTTCGATCTTGATAAGGCGATCTGGACGATCCCCGCAGAGCGTATGAAAATGCGCCGGGAACATCGAAAGCCCTTGCCGAAGGTAGCAATAAAACTGCTTCATGAACTGCTTGAGTTGAACAATGAAAGTGATTGGGTATTTCCATCTGCATTGTCACCGGGCATGCCAATCAGCGAAAATACTTTGAACGGCGCGTTGAGGCGCATGGGGTTCACCAAGGACGAATGTTCAGCCCATGGGTTTAGGGCAAGCGCGTCCAGTCTATTAAATGAAAGCGGGAAATGGTCGCCAGATGCCATAGAGGCCGAGCTAGCCCATATGGGAGCCGATGAAGTGCGCCGTGCCTATCATCGCTCCCTATATTGGGATGAGCGGGTGCAGATGGCTGATTGGTGGGCGAAGCAGATTTTGCAAAATGTGGAAAAGCGCCATGCTTAAAGGATGAAGTTGGAGCGAGTTGCACCTAAATAAACCAGAAATGAGAGGAAATAGCTATGAACCCCATTGATTTCTGGAAATTATGCGATGATTTAAGGATTTGTGATGCAGCTTTGCTGCTAATGGGATGCGATCCATCGGATCATAACACCACTAACAATACTGTATATGATGCCCCTAAAGGTTATGATGCGGTTTCGCATGCGTTAGTATCCAATCTGGAAAGCGGAAAAATTGAAGGGAAGAAAATATATATAGATAATGAAGGATATTCTGAGGATAATCTATTAGATGAAATGCGCTCAACCGTGAGTGTGGAGAGTCTGAAGCTATGGATGCAGTCTAAGGGATTGACGGTGCATTTTTTCTTTTTTCCAGACGCGACTCCAAGCGCTATCCTTGATCCCGATCATCCGCGATATTCCCCAAAACTGGCCGCTGCAATTAAGGCTTGGGAGGCCCTAGATACGGATGAGGATTTGAATGGCAAAACGCCAAAACAGGCCGCGGAAATATGGTTAAGAAAACATGCTCAAGAATTTGGTCTTAGTGATGAAGACGGCAAGTTAGCAGAGTCTGTAATCACCAATTTGGCAAAGATTGTGAACTGGCAAACACAAGGAGGCGCGCCCAAAACGCCCTCAAACCCAAAACCGACTCAGGTCAAGAAAGAATCAAAAACGAAATTGTCTGTTATGGGACCGCCGACGCAAGGCCGTGGAGTGATAATTGATGATGATATTCCATTTTAACTAATTGAATGTGTTGATAAAAATGAGTTATTCGCACTAGGGTGGTTCAGGTTAGGCATTACCTGAACCAGTTTGCGGACATAATTGAGGCAAGTTTTCTGCAACCTGAACCCTATTTTTTTGATCCCCTATGAGAATATTTGAATGCGACCCCAACAAACGGAGTTGCATCATGCAAGGATATAAAAATTTCCCTCACACCGGATTTGTACGGCTCAAACAAATTCTTTCGCCTCACGGTCCTATTCCGGTCTCCAAGTCAACTTGGTGGGCGGGTGTAAAAGATGGACGCTTCCCAAAGCCCCTCAAACTTGGTGCAAGAGTTACGGTTTGGCGGGCCGAAGATATTCATTTGCTCCTTGAAAATGGAGTCGGTGGGGATGTTTCGTAAACTAAAATCTCGCTCAATCAGCAAGCATCGAACTTACGCCATTGATGAGATTGCGAAAGCTCTATCGGTTCACAAGGGAACGGTGGGAAGATGGATCAGGTCGGGAGAATTAAAGCCGGTTGATTCTGGCAGGCCTGTCATCGTCCATGGGGTGGAGGTTCATCGTTTTATCAAGGCCCGTAAGCCGAAAAAGCAGAAATGTGATCTTGATCAATGGTTCTGTATGGGGTGCCGTCAGCCACGCCATGCGGCTTTTTGCGAAGCTGAAATAGTGTCAGCAAATACAGCCTCCTGCAATGTCATGGCTCTTTGTGCGGAATGTGCCGCCATCATGCATAAGCGGTTCAGTCTTTCAGCTCTGTCTCAATTGAAGGGCAAGATAGATTTAACGGTGCCGCAAGCTCTTCAGCACCTAATAGATAGCTCTATTCCCTGCCTGAATGTTGTTTTGAAAAACACCACGGAAGTATGAAAAGGCTACATCACGATGAGGAAATAAAGGGATGGTTAGAGATGGAATTGCGAGAGGCGGCAACAAGTTAGGTTCTTCCCGTGGTCTATGCAAGGCGGGTTATTCGCGGCGCGATCTATTTTTAGTGACAGAAAATTTTGCCCCATTGTCGTGCCTCAAAGGATTTATATCATGAAAATCAATGCTAATAATGAACGTATAAAGCGAAAATATTTGCACTGGCTGGAAGATGCCAAACGCCGGGATAAAAAAACCACCAGCCTTGTGGCGGCTGCCATCAGCCTGTTTGAGGCTTCCACGGGCGGCAAGGATTTCAAAGCCTTCCATATTGAGCGGGCCCGAAAATTCAAACGCGACCTGTGGGAGGGCCAAAACAGCAAAACCGGCAAACCGCTGGCGCAAGCAACCATTCGTTCACGCCTAGCCATGGTCAAGGCCTTTTTCCAATGGCTGGCAGATCAGCCGGGGTATAAAAGCCGGATCAATCACGCGGATACCGAATATTTCAATCTGACGGAAAAGCAGGAGAGGGCAGCGAGGGCAAGCCGTGAAAGGCCTGTGCCTACGATTGAGCAGATATGCCGGGCTATTGAGGGTGCGCCCCATGAGACCGCTATAGAAAAGCGGGATAGGGCATTATTGGCCTTTACTTTGCTTACGGGGTTGCGGGATGCTGCCCTTGCCAGCCTACCCCTTGGTAATGTGGATTTGGGCCGCCGGGAGGTATTTCAGGATGCCCGGGTTGTTGCCACGAAAAATTCAAAAACCATGACCACTTTTTTCTTTCCCGTAGGGGGGGAATTGGTAGAAATCGTGGCAGATTGGATTGGCTATTTGCGCCAAGAGCAGATGTTTTCACGAACGGACCCGCTATTTCCCAAAACCAAGGTGGAAGTGGATGAAACGGGATGTTTCGTTGTAACGGGCCTTGCCCGCGAATAT
>JALTNS010000332.1:0-1965 GCA_027000565.1 Rhizobiaceae bacterium
GTCAAAGCACTTGATGTTGCGATAATGATAATGCGAACGGCAGTCGGCGGCAATGGCACAAAAATCAAAGGTATTTGACCGTATTGTCGTCCGCACGCTCGGTAGAAAAAACTCGCGCGGAATCGTTACGGCCGGTAACAGGCAATTTCCCTGCGCCCTGGGCAGAAGCGGTATCACTTGCAAAAAACGCGAGGGCGACGGTGCCACACCTGCAGGCCGGTTTAAAATTCTGGCGTTATGGTACCGGGCGGACCGGGAAAATATTATACCAAACGAAATTTCCACCAGCCGCATTAAAAAGGACATTGGCTGGTGTGATGCGCCGGAGGACCGAAACTACAACAGGTCGGTGAAGTTGCCCTATCCTGCCAGACATGAAAATATGTGGCGCGATGATCTTCTCTATGACTGGTGCCTGGTGCTCGACCAGAATTATTCAACCCGCATGCGTGGGCTTGGCAGCGCGATATTCCTTCATTTAGCGACGCCGGATTTCAGGCCAACCGAGGGCTGCGTGGCAATTCAACCGCGAGATATGCGCTGGTTGCTTGGTCACATTGGCAACAAAACAATTCTGGATGTCTCATCAGATTAAACGAATCCACAAAAAACCCGGCCAGATATGATCTGGCCGGGTTTTGTTTTGTAATACCAGACTTACGAATGGTAAGCAGCTTCGCCGTGGGACGAAAGATCGAGACCCTGGCGTTCGTCCTGCTCGCTAACCCGCAGCCCGAATATCATGTCGACGATCTTGAACAGAACAACTGAACCAATGCCGCTCCAAGCGATGGTAATCAATACCGCATAGGCCTGCGTCGCTGTCTGGCTAGCCATTGTTATGTTCTCACCATATCCAGTACCACCCAGCATAGAGCTGGTGAAAATGCCGGTACCGATAGCACCAACGATACCACCGATGCCGTGAATGCCAAAAACATCGAGACTGTCATCATAGCCAAACCGGTTTTTGACGGCACCAACGAAGAAGTAGACAATAACAACTGCGATAGCACCAAGAGCGATGGCACCAACCGGACCAACCGAACCGGCAGCAGGTGTAACAGCCACAAGGCCAGTCACCATTCCCGACGCAGCGCCCAGCATTGAAGCCTGTCCGCGGTGCAAGGCTTCTATCAATGCCCAGGCAACAATTGCACCGGCGGTGGCGGTAAAGGTGTTGATCATTGCAAGGGCAGCGCCACCATTAGCCTCAAGGTTTGATCCGGCATTGAAACCGAACCAGCCAACCCACAACATCGCAGCGCCTACCAGAGTGAGAGTCATGGAATGTGGAGCCATCATGTCGCGACCGAAGCCGATGCGTTTGCCGACCATGATTGACCCGGCAAGAGCAGCGATACCGGCATTGATATGCACAACGGTTCCGCCGGCAAAATCAAGGGCACCCATATTGAAAATCAGGCCATTACCATCCCAAACCATGTGGGCGATCGGGAAATATACGATGGTCACCCAAAGGACTACAAATGCCATGGTCGCGGAGAACTTAATCCGCTCGGCAAACGCACCAACAATCAAAGCAGGCGTAATCGCTGCAAAGGTCATCTGGAAGGCAATGAAGATATATTCGGGAATAACAACACCGTCCGTAAAGGTGGCAGCGGTCGATTCCATCGTTACACCGGCAAGGAAGAGCTTGCCAAACCCACCCCAATAGGGGCTGTCAGAACCGCCAAATGCGAACGAGTAGCCATAGAAAACCCAGATTACAATGACGATTGCGGTAATCATCGTGCACTGCATTAAAACGGAAAGCATGTTTTTACTGCGAACCAGACCGCCATAAAATAATGCCAGACCTGGCAGGATCATAAATAATACGAGAATGGTTGATACCATCATCCAGGCTGTATCGCCCTTGTCCATGGTTTCCTGGGCGAAAGCCGGAGTTGAGAGCGCCAACATGGGAATAATCGCCGAGAGGCCTAACAAGGACTTCAG
>JALTNS010000332.1:1975-3664 GCA_027000565.1 Rhizobiaceae bacterium
CCGGTACGAATTCTGATAGCCTGTTCGAGATCCCAGACGAAGATTTTACCATCTCCGATCTGGTTGGAATTGGCGGCGGTTGAAATAGCTTCAGTCACTTTTTCAATTTCATCACCTTGGACGGCAATTTCAATTTTCAGTTTTGGCAGGAAGTTCACTGCATATTCAGCGCCACGATAGATTTCAGTGTGGCCCTTTTGGCGACCGTATCCCTTCACTTCGGTTACAGTCAGACCCTGAACGCCAATATCGGTGAGCGCATTACGCACCTCATCGAGTTTGAAAGGCTTGATTACGGCCATTACTATTTTCATAAGACTACATCCTGTGCTTGGGCCGCCGCTGCGGCGACCTGAATTTTCTGCCACAATCCGATATTTGCGGCATTCATCACAGGATGTATTCAAGTTACATGCCAGATTCGGAATATAACTGTAACTTATTGATATATCACATTTTAAAATACTGCCTGCTATCAAGATAAATCGCAGCCACAGTTATTTGCCTAAAAATTAGGCAAAATTGGAGATTCGCCAATTTATTGCGCACTATTGGTCTTTGGTCCGTTGCAGATCACGGATCCGAATAAGGCCCTCCTGCGCGGTTGACGCCACAAGCACACCGCTTTTGCTGTAAATACTACCGCGGGTCAGCCCGCGGGCACCGGATGAGCTGGGACTATCCTGGGCATATAACATCCATTCATTCATATTTATCGGGCGGTGAAACCACATGGAATGGTCGAGGCTTGCAACCTGTAAATCCTTGTCAAAAACCTTGCGCCCGTGGGCAAAAAGAGAAGTATCCAGCAAAGTCATATCGGAAGCATAGGCCAATATGGCGGCCTGCAGTGGTTGATTATCCGGGGTTTCAGCCGTCGCCCTGATCCAGACATATTGTTCGGAAGGCAATTTTTTGTCCGAGATATAATGTTCGAGCGAGGTTGCTCGCACTTCAATGGGTCGTTCTCTTTGCCAATATTTACGCACATGCTCAGGAGCCTGACGCAAAAACTGCTCCTTCAACTGCTTTTCTGACGGCAGGGATTCTGGATCCGGTTGTATTGGCATCGGCGCCTGATAATCCAGCCCGTCCTCGTGGCGTTGAAATGACGCTGACATGGAAAATATTGCATGGCCATGTTGGATGGCGACAACCCGTCTGGTGGTAAACGAGCCGCCGTCACGAATACGGTCAACTTCGTAAATTATCGGCACTCTTGGGTCTCCACCCAGCATGAAATAACCGTGCAGGGAATGAATGTGCCGGTCACTGTCAACTGTGCGTTGGGCGGCAACCAGTGCCTGGCCGATTACCTGCCCGCCGAACACTCTTTGCCAGCGGGTTTTGGGGCTGCGACCACGAAACAGATTGTGCTCAAGGGTTTCAAGGTCAAGAATATCAAGAAGTTCAGCAACGGCTGTCGTCATGTGGTCGAATTTCCATAATTGATGTTGTTTTTGTCATATGCACCCGTGATAATGCTCAATGTCAAGATGGATATGGCCGCAGTCACCAATCAAAAAGCCTGCACCATCGAAAACTGGAGAAACCGGTATGAACAATATACCCGACAACGCTGATGTTTTGATCGCTGGTGGCGGTTATGTTGGCCTATGTGTTGCGGTCGCAATTAAAAAAGCGGCGCCCCACATGAACATTGTTATTGTTGATACCGCCCCGAAAAAA
>JALTNS010000333.1 GCA_027000565.1 Rhizobiaceae bacterium
GGCCTTTCGCTGAGTGTTCGGCATCCTCTTCAATACGGCGGGCCTCTGCGATAAGTTTGTCTTTTAGATTTGTCATTCTGATGCTTAACCTATTCATTCAGCAGGTAGCAGCTGCTTATTAATACGTTTGAATAATTGCTCAAATCGATTGATTGTTTCTTCGCTGACTTCCAGGGTGGCGCCCAAATCAGTTAGACCGGCCCGTGATGGGGCAAAGTGATTAAATCTGGTGGCAGGAAAATTCGAAGAGAAATACTGCTCGATTCGCTTAACAATGCGCGGTGACTTGCTGAGGGCATCGGATGAAAGTTTGTCCTTTGTTTCTGGATATGCAGAGGCAACGAGAGCAAGATATTCCTCTTCAGAAAACAGATCCTCAATGTCCGCTTCCTTTCCATCGACGAACTCGTTTAGCTGTATGATCTTATTGCGGTCAAGAAAATGGTTTTTTACCAGGTTGTCTACGCGTTGCTTGTCCTTTTTCGATATATCCATAAGAACGCAGACGTTCAACTCATTTGCCCCAATCAGTGAAACAAAGGTTGCCAGTTTGTCAGCGCCGCCTACAGGAGTTACGACCCATTTGTCACTCAATGTCTCTCGCCCTGCGCTGGATAGTATTGCTGACATGGTTTGCAAGTAGAGGAGATCAGACGGACCTTCCACAAGCAAGCAATTAGGGCCAAGAAACAATGTCTGTGCCAAGTTGTACCCAAGGGCAGCTTGTAGAGGAAATACAGTATTGGCATCCACACTCAGACATTCTGAGGAAACCTTGACTCCCTCGTTATCGATGTCCTCAACGGTGCGCACACGCTCAAACCGATGTGCATCGACCAGAAATGGTGAATGTGTTGTGTAAATAACCTGGTGATCAGGTGCAAGAACATCCTCGATGAATCTTAGCAAGTCTGCTTGTGCGCTGGCATGAAGATTGAGGCCCGGTTCATCCAGAAGGATGATCATTTGATCGTTATCTTCAGACAGCTTTTTGAAGGCCGTGAGGAAGGAGAAAAACCAGACAAACCCTCGTGATCGTTCGTCGAAGGGAACTGTTACACGATGCTTGTTATTTTTAATGCGTACATGGAATTCACCTGGCTGATTATTTCCTGGAGACCGATGCACATCAAACTCTACTTCAAGTGACGGGTTCTGTTTCCAGTAGTGGAATACATCATCCGTGATCTCGTTGGCAATGGCTTCGAGATTGGCCTTGTGGTGCTCATAATCCGCATTATTCTGGAGTTCCTGGGCTGTTATACCGGCCAACTCCAGCAAATCTTTCAGTGTCCTTATACCTTCATCTGCCGAAGCATCAATTTGGTCAAGTGCTGCCCTTCCTTTCATTATTCGATAATCATCGAAGAAGAAAATTTTTGGTACTCGCTCCCTCAAACACTTTTTCCAGACTTCGATAGAAATTCCTTTGTCCGATATACCATTCAGGTAAGTCAAACATTGCTGGGCAACTGCGTCTTCGTCGCATTCTTGTAGGGATGAAATCAGTGATTCAAGGCTCTTGGTTGCCTTTGCTTTTTGGGCAGATGTGCCGGAGAGGGTACTAGTAGAGGTATAATGCTTTACCCATTTCTGCTCATCTACATCCAGACCAATAAGCATGGAGCCATCATATTTTTTGCTGATAGTTAATATTGTCCCTGGCGCGACGCATTCACCAAATTCTTCCGTAATTGCCGCAATATCGTTATTTTCCAATTCAAAGGTCGCGGTAATAACTTTTGCAGACTGTTCTCGCCCCGCTTTCACATTTCGTTGATACTCACGAAGGCGCTTTCGTGGATAGTCCTTCACCTCGTCATATTCAGCAGTATCGACAGGGTTCAGGCGATAAAGCGCCTGAAGCAAAGCAGTCTTTCCTGCCTCATTCTTTCCGACGAAGCAGGTTACATTTTGGTCGACGATGATTTCGTTGGAATCATCGATATTCTTGTAATTCCAGATGTGAAATGATTTTATCTGCATGGCCTAATCCTCTTGGTAGATTTTCATGATTTCACCCGCCACTGTCCGGTCAACAGCTTCCGCATCAAGCCGCGTTTCTGTTGCCGATATGCATCAACCAGTTCTTTCAGTAATGTTATTTCCTGCTGTGCGATGTTAAGCGTTCTTGCAATCGCCCTCTGCTTCCCCTTTGGAGGCAGAGGAAACGGTATGGCAGAAAAATCACCAAAACTTACCGTTTCGCGCACACTGCCTTGGGCGCTCTTTTTAATTCGTTGTTTGGCTTCGTGGGATGACAGCCAGTGGTGGAAGAAGTCGGAATCGATTTTGTTTTCGTCTAGCTCAAAAACGACGTACATTGGGCTGAGAACACCTTTTTCCCAGTCATTCAGACGGGCAATGGATCCGACATTGATACGCGAAGGGTTGTAGGCATATTGTCCGCGGGTGACGACTTTGTAGTTGCTCAAATTGCTGCTGGCAATCCGCCGTTCGAACTGATCTTCTGGCAATACGAAGCCACTGTGGTTGGTGACGCTGAGTACCTGGCTGACTGCGCCGTCACGATTTCGTCTCGATATTTGTGTGGCAAAATCACGGATATGTCCACGAGGATGTGTTTTGTCTGAAATTAAGCGGCTGAGTAGCCACGAAAACTGTCTTTCCTTCTCTGCGATGAGTTTCTCGGTTTTTTCGATGGCGGCATCCCAAGTCTCAAATATCTCGGATATGGCTTTACGACTTGGTAGCGCTATAGGAATCAGAAATGACAGCTTTCTTACATCCCTAATGTTAATCCCTTTTACAGCTTGGCCAACTTTGTGTCTTTCTATTTGGTTTTGGGCATAGTCGCTTCTGAGAACTTGCAGGACATATCGCTTTGTTATGTCGCATGAAATCCGTATGCGCGCAGTATCCTGCGTAATGTTTGCTCCCTTCAGGGAATTGGGGACAATTGCCACTTTACCTGTTGTGCCTCTAATAGATAGCAGTATGTCACCCCCTATTAGTCGAGAACGCTTATACTGGCTTTCTATAATGGGGTCAGTTAGCAACAAAGTATCCGTCTGAATCACTCCATTACTGATATCCTTTACCTTTACTACAGGCACTCCACCATGTAAGAACTTTCCTGGCTTGAGGATTCCATAACATATTGGTGCATCACTATCCACAAGGCTATTTAGCTGCACCTCTTGCCAGAACTTATTTCTATTATTCACCCTTTACTCCCAGCTTGTTCTTGTCTTGCTCTAGCAATTTTGTTGCTTCCTCCAGCGCCTTGATAGACTCCGCTTCACCCAGTGCTTCCTTGTGCTCCCGCCTGCGCTCTGCAAATCGCTCATATTCCTGCCGGGCACGCTCATCCGCCGTTTTCTTGCTGACACTTCCGGCATTGGACAATACCCTGCGCTCATTGAAGGCAAGGAATTCGTCGAGCTTATGCTCCCAGTCCTGCATGAAGATCTGTTTGCGGCGGCGGGCCTGATCTTCGGCGAAGTCGAGCCACATGGTAACGATGCGGTTGAGTTCATCGATTTCCGGTTCGGTAAGATAGTTCTTGGCGATGGTGACATCGGTTTTGCGGACTTCGTCGCCTTTCCAGGCGGTCAGGCCCATGTTGGGCAGTTCGTGATTGGCGCGGTGCTGGATGAGTTCGGCGG
>JALTNS010000334.1 GCA_027000565.1 Rhizobiaceae bacterium
GCCCCAAGATTGGTCGGGCAGGAGGTGACAAAACCATAGGTGGGGGAGGTGGCAAAGGGGGGCAGGAATTGTGAAAGTACTTCAAGCCCCTCGTGCAGACGCCCAAACAGTGCGCCAATATCTCCTCCTTTGCCCATGGCCATGATGCGTAAATGGTCCTCTTCACCCACCCAGACCAGAAAATCCTCGTCATGCGAAATGTAGATGCCCCGGCCATGGGGCCAGTGGGAGCTGATTCCGGCGGCGTTGAGAAATCTGTCGGCGCTCATGTCCTTGAACATCTGGTGTTTTTTCACCCGGTCAAGATACTCATCCCTGTCAATTTCGTGCGCTGAACCCGGCGTGAGCGAAAGATAGGCGCCCCCGAACGCAGGCATTTCGACAAGCTGCTTGAATGCCTCTATCGCCTCTTGCTCGCACGCCAGTCGCTGGTCCTTGTCCATGGCGCCGGGCAGGGGAAAAGTGCTGATATTGCGCGCTACCCGCACCCGCATGGAGACATTGTTCAATCGCTTGTCGATGGTTGTGAGATCGCTGCTTATGCGCGTGCCGTCCCAATCATGGTGTTGGGAGATGGTTATTTGGGGCGGGATGGCGTGATAATCGCGGATCATCGGGTCAAGGAATTGGGCAAACTGTTCGTAATCATCCGGGAACATGGCATAGGCGCCCATCTGACTGTCGGGGTTTTTCAGGCCGGATGCAAAAATCCTGAGCAGATGCTGGCGCTTGTTTTCCTCAAGAGCCAAAAAACTGTCAGCATTAAAATGGCGTGCCATCAGGTTTTCGGGGTGGGCCTGCCGGATACGCAAAACCTGTTCTGCTAGCTGGTCGCCGCTCATAAACATTCTCTCCCCGCAACTAAATGTTGCCTCAAGGGATCATAAGCCACGCCCCGCGTCTACCGGTAGCAGGTTATTTTGAGATAGCAGGTGCACGAGATCATCGCGAAAACCTTTGAACGTGAGGCGAGCGGCGCTCGAGCGTTTTCCTCGAGAAGTGGACCCGGTTATCCGTTTCAAAACCGAAAAGGCTCTCGTGCCGCCGGCCAACAATTTGGCCGCTCCATCGAAGGCACGAACATTTTGCTGAGCCCCAAAAACTGGTCACCGGTTTTTGGACAAGGCGAAGCGTAAAAAATGTGAGTTGCCGCGAGATAAACAAATGGTGGAGCCAGACGGAATCGAACCGACGACCTCTTGCATGCCATGCAAGCGCTCTCCCAACTGAGCTATGGCCCCACTTTGTTAGGTGCCGGTCAACCTCTGACCGGTCGGCGCGCAACCTATGAAAAGCCGGAGCAGGGCGCAAGCCCTATTCCTTGTGAGGGGCAACAAAATTGCCAATTTTCCTTCACAACCCGCACGCGGTCTTGAATTGTCTTGGTGTACGCCCCTATTCGTTGGTTTTGGCGGTGCTGACACCAAGCCCCATGCTGGCATCCTCGTCATCATCATCGCCTTCGACGAAGGCATTATCGACTTCGCCACCGATGTCCTCGACATCCTCGACGTCGGGAATATCCTCGCCCGTGTCCTCGTCCTCTGTTTCCTCTGCATCCGCATCTTCAAAGGAAACTACTTCGGCCCCTGCCGCGGCAACCGCCGGATCGACAATTACTTCTTCTGTTTCACCGGGTGCCGGCTTGTCAGCGCTTTCGTCTTCTGTCGGAGACTTGCGCGGTTTGATTTCCGCAGGCGGCTCATAGGGTTTGCCGCACGCCGGGCAAAGGATAGGATCGCGGTTCAAATCATAATATTTCGTTCCGCAATGAAGGCATTGGCGTTTGGTTCCACGATCTGCACTGGCCACAGTCAGGTTCTCCCGGGGTTGTGAGGTTTTCTTTGCGAAAATGCTGCAAATTATTCGCCCGCTTATCCGGGCATATTTCGTCCGGTTAATCAACAAGCCCGGCCCTGTCAAACCCAAAATTTTTCAGATAGAAATGTGTGTCCTGAGTTCGGGGCAATCAAACTCCTTGGGGGAACGCGCCATGATTATTGCCATCGACGGGCCTGCGGCCTCTGGAAAAGGTACTATTGCCAAGGCGTTGGCGGCCCATTACGGCCTGCCCCATCTGGACAGCGGGCTGTTGTACCGGGCGGTGGGACGGGCGGTTCTTGATCGAATTGAAGCCCCCGATCTCGAACAATACGCTGTGAACGCAGCCAAAAACCTCGATAAAACCCAGCTTGATGCGGAGGTGCTCAGTTCCGCAGAACTGGCTCTGGCTGCGTCCACAATTTCGCACTTTGAAACCGTGCGTGCAGCATTGCGCCAGTTTCAGCAGGACTTTGCCTGCCAGCCCGGCGGGGCGGTGCTGGATGGACGCGATATGGGCACCAAGATCTGTCCCGATGCCGACGTCAAGTTTTACGTTACCGCCGAACCCGAGGTGCGGGCCCGCCGCCGCACCGCCCAATTGCAAAAAAAGGGCAATGATGTTCAATATGAGGAGATTCTTGCTCAAATTCAGCTTCGGGACGAGAGTGACCGCCAAAACCCGGCCGGCGCGTTCTATTTTGCTGACGATGCCCACTTGCTAGACACCACCCGATTGGATATAGAGGCGGCACTTCGTCATGCAATCGAGATTGTCGATGGCACCATGGCGCGCAGGCTGGACCAGGGCTCAGGCCCCAAATAAGGTTCAAATTCATCTCCTGCGTCCCTGGGGTTCATCTTGACAGTCACCCCGTAAACTTTCGGGCGGCAGGCAGCGAAGAAAAAATAGCAAAACGCATTTGTTGGTTTTACCAGATTCGCGCGTCGGGTTTTTTGTTGCATTTCAAGCAACCGGAAATTTCGGGTCAGGTTCCAATAAAGGCATCACAACAATTCAAACCGCATGACGCGCATATGGAGTTTTAATGGCACAGCAAACTGTGACGAGCGAAGATTTTGAAGCCCTGTTGATGGATTCATTTGTTGATCACGAGCCCCTTGAGGGAGCCGTGGTCAAAGGCCGGGTGGTGGCGATCGAAAAAGATCTGGCCATCATTGATGTGGGCCTGAAAACCGAGGGCCGGGTTCCTCTCAAGGAATTTGGTGCCGCGGGCAAGGATGGCTCCATCGTTGTGGGGGCCGAAGTCGAGGTTTACGTCGATCGCGTGGAAAACGCCATGGGCGAAGCTGTTCTGAGCCGGGAAAAAGCCCGCCGCGAGGAAAGCTGGGTCCGTCTTGAAAAACAGTTCGAGAACGAAGAAAAAGTCGAAGGTATCATCTTTAATCAGGTCAAGGGTGGCTTTACCGTTGATTTGCAGGGGGCGGTTGCCTTTTTGCCACGCTCTCAGGTGGATATCCGTCCCATTCGTGACATTGCCCCGCTGATGAACGTCCCCCAGCCCTTCCAGGTTCTGAAAATGGACAAGCGCCGGGGCAATATTGTTGTTTCCCGCCGGGCCATTCTGGAAGAAAGCCGGGCCGAACAACGTTCCGAAATCGTCCAGAAACTGACCGAAGGTCAGGTTGTTGAAGGTGTGGTCAAGAACATCACCGATTATGGTGCGTTTGTTGATCTGGGCGGCATTGACGGTTTGTTGCACGTCACCGATATCGCCTGGCGCCGGGTCAATCACCCGACCGATGTTCTGACCATTGGTGAAACCATCAAGGTGCAGATC
>JALTNS010000335.1:0-2294 GCA_027000565.1 Rhizobiaceae bacterium
CCGCGGCGATTTATCATTGTTTGACGAAGGGCTTGAAATGATTACAGCCAAAACCGGATGGCCATCGTTTGGCGTGGTGCCGTGGCTGGATCAGGTGCGAAAATTACCGGCGGAGGATTCCGTTGCAATGGACCGGCTGGTGACTGGAAACAGATTATCTGTCGAAGGTAATGAAGCCGTCAAGATTGCCGTGCCGGTGCTCGATCATATAGCTAATTTTGATGATTTTGACCCACTTGAGGCCGAGCCGGGCATAGAACTTGTGATGGTGCGGGCAGGCGAGCCTTTGCCCGATGATGCGGCGCTTATCATCATTCCCGGTTCAAAATCCACGATTGCCGATTTGGCTGCATTTCGTCGCCATGGCTGGGCCGAGGATCTGGCAAAACATGTAAATAACGGTGGACAGGTGATTGGCATTTGCGGTGGTTATCAAATGTTGGGAAAGGTGGTGCGAGATCCGCAAGGTATAGAAGGCGGCGCGCGCGAGATTGCCGGGCTTTGCCATCTTGATGTGGAAACCGAACTTGCACCGGAAAAGACCGTGCGCAATGTTTCCGGGCGCTTCAATTTGAGCGATATCCCTGTTCACGGATATGAAATTCATCTCGGCCAAACCACCGGCGAAGATTGCAAACGCCCGATGCTGGAAATTGATGCCCATCCGGACGGTGCAATGTCCCGAAACGGTCGGATTATGGGGTGTTATTTGCATGGACTTTTTTCAAATGACGCTTATCGAAGTTTCATTTTGAAAAGCATTTCAGCCAATGCCTCCGCCACATCGCATCACCAAGTTGTCGATCAGGCGCTGGATGCACTTGCCTTGGCGCTGGAACAACATTTGAATGTGGATGAAATATTTCGATTGGCCGGATAATGTCGATTCTGAGATTGACTTGCGCGCGTTTAACTGGCTTAGATCATTTCACTGAATGGTTCCCACGAAAGTTTGCGCTTTCAGGGATGAAAAGGGAATGCGGTGGTATTGACCCAAACAGGGAATGCCAGACGCAGCCGACCCCGCGACTGTAGCGGTTAGGGTCCAGTCAAATTGTCACTGAAGGCTTGTTTAAGCGTTTGGGAAGGCCGACTGAACCTTGTGACCCGTGAGCCAGGAGACCTGCCAATCAGGCCGCATGATGCGGCGTTTTAATCAGAGCAACACGGAGGTTGATATGCTCACAGAAACAAATACGAATACAGTTACTCTGTCACTATCCGATTCCAATCGAACTGCAGCAGCTCTTTTTGCTGCGGTGTTTGGTCTAGCATTGATGGTTGGAGTGGGCTTTGCCCAGTCCACGGTGGTACACAATGCCGCCCATGATGCCCGCCATGCGGCGGCTTTTCCCTGCCATTGATGTGATGTTGGCGGTCCTGACCTGATCGGACTTCAGCCATTTTACCAGTTTGTGCATTCCGGCAGGGAGACCATTCTGTCCGGGTGCGCGATGATTTGGAGTAATTCGAAATGATCGTAAGAATATTGATTGCAGCCATCCTTGCAGGATTGGTTGCCGGTGTATTTTACACAGCCGCGCAAGCGGTTAAAGTATCCCCACTTATCCTGAAAGCAGAAACCTTTGAAAATGCCGGTGCTGCAGCAGCAACCCCGGAAAATCACCCGCACAGCGCCGAAGAGTTGAAAAACCCCGATCACGGGCATGAAGCAACAGCACCAGTGGCTGACGAAGGTGAGTCCTGGGCACCTAATGATGGTATTGAACGGACTTTCTATTCAATGATTTCAAACAGCATTTTGGGTGTTTCAAACGCGCTGTTGCTGGTTGCTGCAATTTTGTTTTCCAAGACGTCAATATCAGTTCGAACGGGCATCGCCTGGGGCGCTGCGGGGTTTGTGGTTTTTGTTCTGGCACCTTCCATCGGGTTGCCACCGGAATTGCCGGGAACAAAGGCCGCATCGGTGTTTGACCGGCAGGTTTGGTGGACGGCAACCGTTGCCTTAACCGCCGCCGGGCTTGCTTTGATGGCCTTTAAAACCAAGTGGTACTGGATGGCTCTCGGTGTTGTGCTGATGGTTGTGCCGCATGTCTATGGTGCGCCGCAGCCGGAAGTTCACGGATCTTTGGCCCCTGCTTATCTGGTGGCTGAATTTGTGGTGGCTGCAACCGTTACGGCCGGATTGTTCTGGCTGGCCACGGGCGCGGCACTTGGCTGGTTTTTGCCAAGGGCGCTTGCGCCTTCTGCCAAGGATGCGTCTTGAAAAGTGCTCTGGTTTTAGGTGGCGCGCGTTCCGGTAAAAGTGCTTTTGCCGAAAATCTGGTGCGCGC
>JALTNS010000335.1:2304-3615 GCA_027000565.1 Rhizobiaceae bacterium
CGAAAAACCGGTTTATCTTGCGACAGCCCGGGCTGAGGATGAAGAAATGCATGAACGCATTTACATTCATCAACAGCGGCGTGACGGCGACTGGTTGACGGTTGAAGAACCGTTGGCTCTGGTCAACACGCTTCGAGCCGAAGCGCTGGCCGAACGGGCAATTCTGGTTGATTGCCTGACCTTGTGGCTGAGCAACCTGATGATGGCCGGTGCTGATATTGCCGGTGAAAGCAGGGCGCTGGCCGATTGCGCTGTTGACCTTAAGGTGCCGGTGGTTTTTGTCTCCAACGAAGTCGGGCAGGGCATCGTACCGCTTGATGCGATGGCGAGGGAATTTCGAGACCATGCGGGCAATCTGCATCAGATGATGGCAGCGGCTTGCACGGATGTTTGGTTTGTCACCGCCGGTTTGCCGCAAAAACTGAAATGATTTCCGATTGGATTGAACAAAATGAACGCACAAAAAATTCCGGCAACGGTGATCACCGGTTTTCTGGGTGCCGGTAAAACCACGCTGATCCGCAACCTTCTGGCCACAGCCAATGGCAAGCGTATTGCGCTGATTATCAACGAATTTGGCGATCTTGGTGTTGATGGCGACGTGTTGGCCGGATGTGGTGACGAGACCTGTAGCGAGGAAGATATTGTTGAACTCAACAATGGCTGTATTTGCTGCACGGTTGCCGATGATTTTGTCCCGACCATGACAAAATTGCTGGAACGTGAGCGCTTGCCCGATCACATTGTCATAGAAACCTCCGGTCTGGCCCTGCCGCAACCACTGGTCAACGCTTTCAACTGGCCGGAAATTCGCGAGCGGGTAACTGTTGACGGGGTGATCACGGTGGTTGATTCTGCCGCCGTGGCCGAAGGCCGGTTTGCCGATGATGTGGCAGCCGTCGATGCCCAGCGGGCAAAAGATGACGCGCTCGATCACGAAAGCCCGCTTGAGGAACTGTTTGAGGACCAGATCACCTGCGCCGACATGATTGTGCTGAACAAGACCGATCTGGTAAGTGGTGAGGCAATCGCAGCAATAGAGGCTGACGTGCGCACGGCCACTTCTCGCGCGGTCAAGATGATCCATGCCTCAAACAGCCACACGCCGGGTGCCGATGTACTGCTCGGGCTCGGTGTTGGCAGCGAAAGTGATCTGGCGGCGCGACGCTCACACCATGAAATTCACCACGAAGACGGGCATGAACACGACCACGACGAATTTGAAAGTTTTGTGGTTGAGGGAAGTGCGGTCAGAGATATCAAACAAATGGTTGCACGGCTTGGCGAGATTATTGAAACCCATGATATCTT
>JALTNS010000336.1 GCA_027000565.1 Rhizobiaceae bacterium
ATTAAATATTTGAAATTATTAATAAAATACGATTTTACACTTGTATTTTTTAATTCTTTCAGGGCATAGAATTGTTAACACCCGAAACCCAAAACCGCGATTGTTTGAATAGTCGTGGAATTCAGTCATTTGTCTCGTTACATATTCTACCAAGCGGAAGGTAAGGCTCGTGAAACAATCTGGCACCTGGAATAAAGCATTTGGATTGCAACAAAGTGGCCTTGGTGGGCTGGATGAAGCCCACTGGAATTACGATGAAAACGCTCTCTATGCGGCATCGCTTGCCCGGGGTGAAGGTGTTGCCACCGATGCCGACGCATTGCGGGTGGAAACCGGCCAGCACACCGGTCGCTCTGCCACAGACAAGTTCATTGTTCGCGATGAAACCACGGAAACCACCATCTGGTGGGACAACAACAAGTCGATGAGTTCAGCTCATTTTGATCAGCTGCATCGGGATTTTGTTGAACACACCAATGGCAAGGAGTTGTTTGTTCAGGACCTGTATGGCGGGGCCGATCCTGAATTTCGCATCAAGGTCAGAATATTTACCGAATTTGCCTGGCATTCACTGTTCATTCGCCATTTACTGCGGCGCCCTGAAATTGCCGAGTTGGCTGATTTTGTTCCCGAACTGACAATTATTGATCTTCCAAGCTTCAAGGCTGATCCCGAACGTCATGGTTGTCGTTCGGAAACCGTTATTGCCGGCAATCTTGCCCGGGGGCTGGTGTTGATTGGTAACACTGAATATGCCGGTGAGATTAAAAAATCTGTTTTTGGCGCGCTCAACTACTTCCTGCCGGAGCGGGGAGTCATGCCAATGCATTGCTCGGCCAATGTTGGCCCGAACGACGATGCGGCATTGTTTTTTGGCCTGTCGGGCACTGGCAAAACCACGCTTTCATCGGATGCCAGCCGCACGCTGATTGGTGATGATGAACACGGCTGGTCAAACAACGGCGTCTTTAATTTTGAAGGGGGCTGTTATGCTAAAACCATCCGTTTATCAGAAGAAGCAGAACCCGAAATTTATGCCGCTACCCGGCAAAAGGGTGCAGTTCTGGAAAATGTGGTGCTTGATCCTGTTACCAGAAAGCCTGATTTTGACGATGGGTCGCTGACAGAAAATGCAAGGGTTGCCTATCCGATCCATTTTATTCCCAATGCTTCTGAAACCGGCATGGCTGGAAACCCTAAAAATATCATTATGTTAACCGCTGATGCATCCGGCGTGTTGCCACCGATTGCCCGCATGACTCCGGCGCAGGCGATGTACCATTTCCTTTCCGGTTACACGGCCAAAGTTGCCGGCACCGAAAAGGGCGTGGTTGGAACACAGGCAACTTTCTCCACCTGCTTTGGTGCTCCGTTTATGCCCCGTCATCCTTCCGAATACGGAAATTTGCTAAAGGAAAAAATTGCCCGGCATGGCGCAACCTGCTGGCTGGTCAATACCGGCTGGACCGGCGGGGCCTATGGAACAGGTTCAAGAATGCCGATCAAGGCAACCCGTGCGCTTTTAAATGCGGCCCTTGATGGCAGCCTCAACGATGTTGACATGCGCACCGATCCAAATTTTGGTTTTGAAATACCGCTTTCGGTTGAAGGTGTTGATGATAAACTGCTTGATCCGCGTGAAACCTGGGAAGACAAGCAAGCCTATGATCGCGAGGCACAGGCGTTGGTTAACAAATTCATCGAAAATTTCGAGAAATTTGAGAGCCATGTGGATGGTTCAGTTCTTAATGCTGCACCACTGGTGCGTCAGGCAGCCGAATAATCAGCCACCAAATATAAGATCAAGAATGGTCTTTTTACCGGCGGTTTTTTGAACATCACCCACATTGGCTGGCGGCACCATGCGGCCGCCGGTTTCCATGGCAATTCGGCTGGTACTACGGAGATCGCTCCCCGTTGGGCGCGGGGTTGGAACTGGTACCGATTGCTGTGGCAGCATAACCATATCCTGTGGTTGGCTAAGGCCATCGCCACTGCCGCCAGGCAATGCCCCTACCGGCACGTTTTGATGGGCAATTTTCATGAATTTGCCCCAGGTTCTGGCAGGCAATCCTCCACCGGTTACCCGGTTTGTGGACTGGCCATCATCGTTACCAAACCAGATTCCGGTGACCAGATTGGTGGTGTAGCCTAAAAACCAGCCATCCCTGAATCCCTGACTGGTGCCGGTTTTGCCACCAACGGGCCAGTTTTTTATGCGCGCAGCCTTGCCGGTGCCGTTTTGGACCACATCCACCATCATCACATTCATTTCGCCAAGCAGTTCCGGAGCAATGACTGGCTCGCTTTCGCCGGTTTCACGTTGGTAGAGCACATTTCCGCTCAATGTTTTAACCCGCTTGATTACATACGGTGAGGCACGGTATCCGCCATTGGAAAACGGCGCATAGGCGCTGGTCAATTCCAGCAACGATACTTCCGAAGTGCCAAGCGCAATTGATGCATTGGCAGAGAGTTTTGAATTGATGCCGAGGCGTTGAGCCACTTCAGTAATGTTTTTTGGTCCAACTTCCATGGTTAGCTGAACGGCAATTGTGTTCAGCGATTTGGATAACGCGGTTTTAAGCGACACGGCGCCACGATATTTGTTGTCATAATTACGTGGTTGCCATTTTCCAACCCGCACCGGCGCATCCTGTCGAATGGATTCTGGCGTATTTCCCTGTTCAAGGGCTGCCAGATAGATAATCGGCTTAAATGCCGAACCCGGTTGGCGTTTGGCGTCCATTGCCCGGTTAAACTGACTGGTCGCATAGTCTCGCCCGCCAACCATGGCGCGCACAGCCCCGGTTCCATCCATTGAAACCAGCGCGCCTTGCGAAACCTTCATTTTCTCGCCATTTTTCAAAAGTGCTTGTCGAATTTCATTTTCGGCCGTCTGTTGCAGGTTCATATCGAGCGTGGTTTCGACAATGACATCCTCATTGATATCTCCAACAAGTTTTTTCAAATCATTCATGATCCAGTCAGCTACGTAATTTTCCGCCCCGGTCCAGTAGCTCTTTGCCTTGGTTGAAGGCATCGACAGGGCAGTTGCCGCCTCCCGGTCCGTGATAAATTTGGCCCGCCGCATGGCCGTTAGCACCACCTGTGCCCGCGTTTCAGCCTGTTCCGGATTACGGGCGGGCGACAGTCTGGTTGGTGCTTTTAGAAGCCCTGCAAGCAAGGCTGCTTCTGCCAGATTTACATCCCGCGATGATTTGGAAAAATAGCGTCTTGATGCTGCGTCCACCCCGTATGAACCGGATCCGAAATATACCCGGTTCAAATATATTTCGAGGATTTCGTCCTTGGTAAATTTGGTTTCGAGCCACAGTGATAAAATGACTTCCTGTACTTTTCGCCGGATTGTGCGCTCAGGTTTTAGAAACAGGTTTTTGGCCAGTTGCTGGGTAATCGTTGAACCGCCTTCGACAACTTTACCTGCCAGCAGGTTTTTTCCGGCAGCGCGTAAAAGCCCGAGCGGATCAATACCGATATGTTGGCGAAAACGTCTATCTTCAATCGCAATCAGGGCCTGAGGGATATAGGGCGACATTTGAGCAAGGTTTATCGCCTCGCCACCGGTTACGCCGCGATTGGCAAGCAGTTTTCCATTGACCGACAGGATTTTTACATTGGGCGGACGCTCGGGCACGGCCCAGGATGAACTTTGCGGCAGCTGGATGGCGTAGTAACCAACAACAGCAAAACTGGCGATGCCGCCCCAAAGGCCCACCACAAACAACCAGTAAACCAATTTGCTGAGTTTGGAAAACCAGCTGCCACCGCGGTTTTTCCTTGCAGGAGAACGCGGTTTCCGAGCTTTGCTCTGACGAGTTTTTTGCCCGGCCGATCTGATCTTTTGACGCGGCGCATCAAAGCTCGGTTCAATGCGTTTCTGCGGGGGTTTTCTGGCCAAAGCGAAAATCCGTTTGGGAGTTAAAGAAGTATTGAAGTACCGAAATTCTACCGGTCCGACTTCAGACACAGCTCCTGCAATTTAATTGTGGCGATTTAAGGTGAGGTAAAGATTACCTGGCTCAATCATAATCTGCCCTGTGTAACACGCCAAAACCGGCAATTTTGTTAACCAACATTTCACCAATTCGGAAAAATCTCCCGGATCAACATTTTTGTGATCGCCATTAACCATGCAGCTTAACGCGATTAGCGCCAATAAATGATAATTTTGACCAAATTTTACAGGCACGGCATACGCCCGATACCGGGCATCAGGGAACTAGGGAAATGACAGCAGCACAATTCGCATCATCTTCAAATAACACGGAACAGTTTAATTCGATTCCGTCAGACGGCCGGGTGGATTGGGTCGATTATGCCAAAGGTTTTTGTATTGTTCTGATTGTCATGATGCATTCGACATTGCGCATGGGCGAAACCATGGGCGGCACCGGTTTCCTGCATTATGTGGTAGAATTCGCCAGACCATTTCGGGTGCCGGACTTTTTTCTGATTGCCGGACTTTTCCTGGCCAATGTCATTAACCGTGACTGGCGGTTATATCTTGACCGCAAGGTTGTGCATTTCTTCTATTTTTATGTGCTGTGGGTGGCGATTCAGTTTGCTTTCAAGGCACCTTTTTCGCTCGCTGATGGCCACTCGGTCGGTCACGTATTCGGCTCCTATTTGCTGACATTTGTTCAGCCATTTGGTACCCTTTGGTTCATTTATCTGCTGCCCGTATTTTTTGTTACCACCAAACTGTTGAAAGACCTTCCATGGTACTTCCTGCTTGGCGGTGCCGCATTCCTGCAAATTTTGCCGATCGAAACCGGTTCGGTGCTGGTTGATGAATTTGCCAGCCGTTACGTGTATTTCCTGGTTGGCTATCTGTTTGCCCAACATATATTCCGCTTTGCCGCATGGGCAATGGCAAATCCTGTGGCCTCGTTAACCGGTTTGGTAATTTGGGGGCTGACCAATGGCACTCTGGTCGCCGCTGGATACAGCAAGATGCCATTTGTGTCCCTTGCCCTTGGTGCTTTCGGGGCCTGTGCAGTGGTTCTTGCATCCTGCCTGTTGTCGCGGCTGAAAGCGATGGACTTCCTTCGGTATATCGGCCAACACTCGATTATCGTTTATCTCGCATTCTTCCTGCCAATGGGTGTTACCAGGCTTTTCCTCGCCCGGTTTATGCCGGAAATGGATATTGGTATCATGTCGGTGATTGTCACATCCATTTCAGTTGTGGTTCCGTTGATCATGTACAAAATGGTGAAAATTACCGGGCTTGGCAAATTCGCATTTATCCGGCCTAAATGGGCCTACATCACCAAGGAACACAAAAAACCTCAGCCTTCGTTGCAACCGGCTGAATAGGGACTATTCAGCCAGCGCGGCCAGAATTCTTGCCCATGAACGGGTGCCTTTGTGAAAACTGGTCATTTCGTATTTTTCGTTTGGCGAATGAATACAATCATTTTCCAGCCCAAAACCAACCATCAGTGATTCCATACCAAGTCGGCGCTTGAATTCGCCGACAATCGGCACTGATCCACCCATGGCAATCATCGCAGCCGGTTTGCCCCATTCGTCTTCAAGCGCAGCGGCGGCTTTTTTTAGTTCTGGTAGTGTATAATCAAGTTGAATGGCCGCAGCTCCCGTACCGTGCCGGATAAATTCAACGCTGCAATCTTCCGGCAGCTTGCTTTTTACATAGTCATGGAATGCAGCCCGGATTTTATCCGGGTCCATATTGCTCACCAGTCGAAACGATACCTTGGCCGAGGCTTGCGCTGCAATAACAGTTTTGAAGCCATCACCCGTATAACCTCCCTGAATACCGTTAACTTCGGCAGTCGGTCGGGACCAGATTTGCTCAAGAACAGAACGGTTGGCCTCGCCTGCGGGCATTGAAAGCCCAACATCACCAAGGAACTGGCTGGTGGAAAACCCCAACCCTTCCCATTGTTTTCGGATATCTTCCGGCACTTCTTCCACATCGTCGTAAAACCCCTCAAGGGTCACTCGACCGCTTTCATCATGCAGCCCGGCAAGAATTTTTGTCAAAATATGCACCGGGTTGGCCGCAGCTCCGCCGTAGTGGCCCGAATGCAGATCACGGTTTGCTGCCTGAATGACAATCTCCTCGGTAATCATGCCGCGCAAAGCGGTACTGATAGCCGGTGTTTCCGCATCCCACATGCCCGTATCGCAAACCATTGCCATGTCGCAGGCCAACTCTTTGCTGTTGGCTTCAAGAAATGGCAGCAGACTGGGTGAGCCGGATTCTTCTTCGCCTTCAAACAGTATGCTGATCCGGCAGGGCAAAGCGCCGGTCTCTTTCTTCCAGGCGCGACAGGCCTCGACAAAAGTCATCAACTGTCCCTTGTCATCAGCTGCTCCGCGGGCATGAATTTGTTTCTGACCACTTTCCAGCTCGATGATTTGTGGTTCAAAAGGCGGTTGGTTCCACAATTCCAACGGATCGACGGGTTGAACATCATAATGGCCGTAAAACAGATAATGCGGTGCATCGCCAGGGCCGTCATGATGGGCAACCACCATAGGATGACCGGTAGTTTCGCGCAGACTGGCATCAAACCCGATTTCGTTCAGTTGTTCCACCAGCCACGACCCGGCTTTGCGGCATTCCGCCTTAAAGGCCCGGTCGGTAGATATGCTTTCAATGCGCAATAGCTCAAACAACCGTTCAATTGCATTTGGCAACTGGTTGTCAATTCGGGCAAGAACAGGTTCGAGCATGGCAAATCGTCACTTTTTAACATTGATAAGGGTATTGGCTGAAACGCTATCAGAAACCGCTGGTTCTGCAATTGAAAAGACCGCCGAATAGGCGGTCTTTTTTGGAAATCAGTAGTTTAGGTTTTGGGTGGCTGCCGTGGATAAATGAGGGCAAATCCACGACAGCCGTTACGCCATTGAAAACACCCTAGGAGAGGGGATGGGTGCTTTCCTGTTTAACCCGATGGGGGACATTCGGGCTCAACGACCGGAGAAATTCCGGAATACGGTTAATCTGGGGTTAAGATATGGGAGGTTCAAGACACAGCGTAACAAATAGTTGTGAAGTGTAACATTTTGTCATCCCGGGGCTGGATTGGGTTCA
This sequence comes from Rhizobiaceae bacterium, assembly GCA_027000565.1. Taxonomy (GTDB): domain Bacteria; phylum Pseudomonadota; class Alphaproteobacteria; order Rhizobiales; family Rhizobiaceae; genus SZUA-100. The sequence goes on from JALTNS010000336.1 coordinate 7,094, forward strand.
ATTTGCGAACGACAGTTTTCAATCGGGTATCCCTTGCAATCCTATGCCTGCTCCGTCATCGTTGATTAAATTCTGTTTACTGCAAAATGAAATGAAAAAACATGAAAAATGGCGATCACCTGTTTCTGGTCGATGGTTCGGCGTATATTTTTCGCGCTTACCACGCATTGCCACCGCTTACCCGAAAATCCGATGGAGTGCCGATTGGCGCGGTGTCCGGGTTTTGCAATATGTTGTGGAAACTGTTGCAGGATGCCCGCGACACATCCGTTGGTGTGGTGCCAACCCATTTTGCAGTGATATTTGACCATTCTTCCAAGACTTTTCGCAATGAAATATATCCGGAATACAAGGCCAATCGTGAAGCGCCGCCGGAAGATTTGCGCCCGCAATTTGGGTTGATCCGCACGGCGACCGAAGCGTTCAATGTACCATCCATCGAAAAACCCGGATTTGAAGCCGATGACCTCATCGCCACCTATGCCAGACAGGCTGCTGAACTGGGCGGTGATTGCACAATCATTTCGTCAGACAAGGACCTTATGCAGCTAATCGGTCCAAATGTGATTATGTACGACCAGATGAAGGATCGCCGGGTTGGTGTCGCGGAGGTTGTTGAAAAATTCGGTGTTGGTCCGGATAAAATGATCGACCTGCAGGCATTGGCCGGTGATTCGACCGACAATATTCCCGGTGTGCCGGGCATCGGACCCAAGACGGCTGCATTGTTGTTGAACGAATATGGTGATCTTGAAACTCTGCTTTCCCGCGCTGGCGAGATTAAACAAAACAAGCGTCGCGAAAATCTGATTGAATTTGCCGATCAGGCCCGGCTGTCAAAAAAACTGGTGGAACTCGATCAGAATGTGCCGCTCGATGTACCGCTTGAAGATCTGTCGCTTTATCCTGCTGATGGCCCCCGGCTGGTTTCATATCTCAAGGCGATGGAGCTGAATACCCTGACCCGCCGGGTTGCATCTGTTACGGAAACCGACATTGAGCAGATTGAACCGGCCCAAATAGAGGTCGATGGATTCGATGCGCAACGGGGCCCCGATCTTGATCCTGCTGCAAGCAGTAATGAGCGACCGGTTCCCCAGCAGCAGCAGCCGGGAGATGTGTATTTTACGCCGCAGGAACTGGCTGACAAGCGCCGCCAGCAACACCAGAACATCGAAATCAACACTGAAAACTACGAATGTGTGCGCACTCTTGCAGCCCTTGATCGCTGGATAGAAATGGCGATGGATGCGGGCATAATCGCTGTAGATACCGAAACCAATTCGCTTGATGCGATGCAGGCAGAACTTGTCGGCATATCGATGGCCATTGCCGGTGAAGATGACAATATCAATGCCTGTTATATCCCGTTAGCGCATAAGTCTGGTCAGGGTGATTTGCTTGGCGGCGGGCTGCTGGATGACCAGATTTCGGAAAAAGACGTGTTGGCGCGGCTGAAGCCGATGCTGGAAGATGCGTCCGTTCTGAAGATCGCCCAGAATATGAAATATGACTGGCTGCTGCTGTCGCGCCGCGGCATTAAAATTGCACCGTTCGACGACACCATGCTGATTTCCTATGTGCTGGATGCCGGTCGCGGACGGCACAATATGGATGAATTATGCCGTAATTGGCTTGGTTATGAGACCATTCATTACAAGGACCTTACAGGCTCAGGTAAATCCAAAATCACCTTTGATATGGTTGAACTGGACAAGGCCACCGCCTATGCGGCGGAAGATGCCGATGTCACCTTGCGGCTGTGGCAGGTTTTGAAGCCACGACTGGTGGCCGAAGGCATGATTACTGTTTATGAGCGTTTGGAACGCCCATTGGTGCCGGTAATCTGCCGGATGGAAGCCAATGGCATTGTTGTTGACCGGCAAATACTGTCGCGCCTTTCCGGCGAACTGGCACAAGGGGCAGCACGGCTTGAGGCAGAAATTTATGAAGCCGCAGGTGAGCGTTTCAACATTGGTTCGCCCAAACAGCTTGGCGAAATCCTGTTTGGCAAGCTCGGGCTGCCGGGCGGTAAAAAAACCAAATCGGGTCAGTATTCAACCGCTGTTGGGGTTTTGGAAAACCTTGCCGCAGAAGGCCATGATTTACCCAACCGGATTGTTGAATGGCGGCAACTGACAAAACTCAAGTCGACCTATACGGACGCCCTGCCGGAATTTATCAACCCGCAAACCGGTCGCGTGCACACATCATACGCCATGGCCTCCACCTCTACCGGCAGGTTATCGTCGTCTGATCCTAATTTACAGAATATCCCGATCCGCAGTGACGCGGGCCGAAAAATCAGAACGGCTTTTGTGGCGGAGAAAGGTAACAAACTATTGTCCGCCGATTACAGCCAGATCGAACTTCGTGTCCTTGCCCATGTGGCCGATATTGACCAGTTGAAACAGGCTTTTGCCGATGGGATTGATATTCATGCGATGACAGCGAGTGAAATGTTTGACACCCCGGTTGAGGGCATGGACCCGATGGTGCGGCGTCAGGCCAAGGCAATTAATTTTGGCATAATCTACGGCATTTCCGCCTTTGGGCTGGCGGCTCAACTGGGCATTTCACGCGGAGAAGCGAAAGATTATATTGATATGTATTTTGAACGTTTTCCCGGCATCAAAGATTATATGGAGGATACCAAGGCCTTTTGTCGCGAAAACGGTTATGTGGAAACCATATTTGGGAGGCGCGCGCATTATCCGGAGATTAACTCGAAAAACCCGCAGCACCGGGCTTTTAACGAACGTGCGGCAATTAATGCGCCGATACAGGGTTCGGCCGCTGATATTATTCGCCGCGCCATGGTGAGAATGGACCGGGCTGTTACGGAAGCGAATCTATCTGCGCGCATGTTGCTGCAAGTGCATGATGAGTTGATTTTTGAAGTACCGGAAGACGAGGTGGAGGCAACAACCGAGGTGGTTTCAACGGTCATGGTTGATGCGCCGATGCCGGCGCTTTCGCTGAATGTGCCGCTGGTTGTTGATGCCCGCGCCGCCGACAACTGGGATGAGGCGCATTGAGCGCAAATTTACCCCATGCTTGAAAAACACCTGGTTCCAACTCGTCCCAGAGTGGGGATTTTATTGATTGAATCGTTCCGGCAAGTTTTCTACGTTCCCGCCTCCTCCTTGTGGGCAAGGATTAAGGTGGGGATCTCATCATAAATGGATGCGCGGTCAGCGCATTCGAATTTAATGCGATGGAACAAGGCTTGGATTTGGCCCTCGCACGCTACCCCCACCCGAAGCTGGCTGACGCCGGCTTCGACCTCCCCACAAGGGGGAGGCGGGAACAATTCGCAAGATCCTAATTTGATCATTAGCCTTCAGTGGGTTAAATCTCGGCAAATATTTCCAACAGATTGCCGTCCGGGTCACGAAAAAACAGAGTGCGGTGCCCGAAGTCTTGATCAGTGGGAGGCGATACCAGTTTGACGTCTTGATTGACGAGTTCATTGGCACAATCATCGACTTCCTGTGGCAAAACTTTAAATGCCAGTTGAAGTGATGCACTGCCGTTTGGTACCGGATCATCTGATGCAGTGAAACCCGGATTCGACAGGGCCAGAATATTATTGCCGATTTGGTATTCGAACCAGTTTGAAGAAAGTTTCCTTAACAGGGTAAGGCCGAGTACGCCCTCATAAAAGGCGCGCATAGCTTTCATATCACGAACTAATATTACGGTGTAGTCAATCGACTTGATCGCCTGGAATGCCGAAGCTATTGGGGGCTTTTCTTTACCCATTTCAGTTATTCCTACCCGTCATCCCTTAACCTTCAACATCCAGTTCAATATTAATCGCCAGTCGGTCATGCGAATTGGCGTGCCGTGGGTGCCGGTGTCAAACAGGGCAAATTTGCTCGGATATTTGGGGGCGGTTTTTTTTATGCGCTTGAAAAAATCCAGTTGTCGTTTCCACGGAAAAACCGTATCCCACGAACCATGGCCAAAGTAGATCGGCAATTTGCGCTTGAATGCTGCCGATTTAAAAAACCCTTTATCGAGCACAGAACCAAATAGCAGCATGCCTGTTAATCGAGGCAGAATATAGTTGTCGCGGGCCAGCCGCCAACAGATCTGCCCGCCTTTTGAACCGCAGGCGACAAAGATTGGAACCCCGGGCGATTTTTCTGCATAGGTTTTAATCAGTTGTTTGACCTGGGCTGCACCTTTGGCCTCAAAGTCTTCAAAGTCGGGCGATAAATACAGCCCGCCATTGCGCACCACAAGGTTTTGAATACGGTTGAAATTGCCGCCGAATGTCCAGTCATTAACCCCCTGAAAGCGGTTGCCACCGGAACCGTGGACATAAACCACGATAAACTTTGCCCGGCCGCGGGACTTACCGTCAGCAAAATATTTCATTTTGTATTCGCCGATGGTTAGCCGTTTGGCGCTTTTTGACCAGCGCGGTTTTTCAGACACATATTTGCGCTGAACCTCGCGCTCAAGTACAACGTCGCGTTTGTGAATTTCGATATATTTGTCGTAAGCCACCTTGACATAATCGCCACCAAAGCCGGTTTCGAGAATGCCGCGATATTGAAACAGCTCGTCCTTGTATGGCGGCAGCTGAAACTGTTGGGCCTGCAACGCCCCTGTCGCTGTTACAAGGGTGAGCAATAACAACGTATTTCGAAGCCAAAATTCTCGCTGCGTGGTCCAGAATTTCATCGGCTAAGATCCTTCATTGCCCCGTCAATACCGGTTAATGTCAGCGGGTACATCCGGTCGGAAAAAATCTGGCGGATCATCTGGGTTGAATGGGTATAGTCCCAGCTTTTTTGTGGCGCCGGGTTGAGCCATACGGTAGATCGCCACTGGTCAATCACTCTTCTCAACCAAACCTCGCCGCTTTCCTTGTTCCAGTGCTCAATTGCACCGCCCGGATGGGCGATTTCGTAAGGTGACATTGCCGCATCGCCGACAAATATCACTTTGTAGTCGGGTCCAAATTTATGCAAGACATCAAGAGTCGGCATTTCATGGCCGTAACGACGGTAGTTATCCTTCCACACACCTTCATAAAGGCAGTTGTGGAAATAGAAATATTCCATGTGTTTAAATTCGGCACGCGCGGCAGAAAACAGTTCCTCAACTACGCGGATATAACCGTCCATCGAACCGCCAACATCAAGAAACAACAACAGTTTCACCGCATTACGCCGTTCGGGCCGGGTTTTCACATCAAGATAACCGTGCTCTGCCGTCGCACGAATGGTGCCACTTAAATCAAACTCCTCAGCTGCGCCGTCACGGGCCCAGCGCCGCAACCGTTTTAACGCAACCTTGATATTGCGGGTACCCAGCTCCACCCCGTCATCGAGGTTTTTAAAGGTTCGCTTGTCCCAGATATTGACCGCCCGGCGGTGGCGCGATTCATTTTGCCCGATGCGAACACCTTCAGGATTATAGCCATAGGCGCCAAATGGCGAGGTCCCCGCAGTCCCGATCCACTTATTACCGCCCTGATGGCGTTTTTCCTGTTCTTCGAGCCGTTTTTTCAGGGTTTCCATCAGTTTTTCAAAGCCGCCAAGCGCTTCGATCTCCGCCCTTTCTTCTTCGCTCAGGTGCTTCTCAGCCATCCTGCGAAGCCATTCTTCGGGTATTTCCTGTTCTTCAACACCGGGTCTGGTTGCAAGGCTTTCAAGCCCCTTGAAGGTATGGGAGAACACCTGATCAAAGCGGTCGAGATTACGTTCGTCTTTAACAAGCGCGGCGCGCGAAAGATAATAAAACCCCTCCACATCATACATCACCAGCTGGCGATCCATTGCCTCCAGCAGAGAGAGATATTCCCTCAGAGTGACCGGAATTTTTGCCTGTTTGAGCGCGAGAAAAAATGGAATGAACATGAGTTGTCTGATTTTCGCAACGGCCCGACCAGTTTTTCATAGTCAGCCACTGAAAGAATTACTGTCGGCGGTTTCCCTCTTCGGGTAATAAGAACAGGCTCTTCCTTAACAAGCTTCAACAGGCCGCCAAATCTTTTTCTTGCAGCACTGGCGCTAAGTTCTTTCACAATGACAACCCCAAATATTTTGCAAATTCAATACGACTCAAACAGTTGGGTTAATTGTGTCACAATACCGGCTATTTTCCAATCCGTTCTATATCAAACGGTGTGGTCTGATAAATTGTGTTGAT
>JALTNS010000337.1 GCA_027000565.1 Rhizobiaceae bacterium
GTGATAATATTCAGGCTAACAGCCTGAAAACAATCGAAAATTTTAGTGCCTCGAAGTGTTCGACTTCGGGGCATTTTTGTCAGGTGGGACAGATAATGAAACCTGCCGGTAAAATTTTGCGCGCCGCGTTAACCTTAACAAATGGTTTACGTTGCTTCGGTGAGTGCGAGAGGGCAAGTTGCTGACAGGCAGAATTTGAGGCGGCGGCCCGGCATTTTGCAATTGCAACAAACTCACGGCGGAGTTTTTATAAATCTATGATACGGGCACTTTTGCTTTTGTGGGCACTACCGATCCTCCTGTTTGGGGTGTGGTACGGTTTGTCTGCAAACGACATCAATTTTGGAACATTGATGTTTTCTCGTGAATTGCATGACTACATTTTCACGATTTATGGAAATTTGCTTGGTATTGAGCCGGAAGCAATGCCGTCATTTTTGCTAAAAGCAATTATCACGGACAGTGCCATTGTGCTTTCATTTGTCGCCTGGCGCAAAAGGAGCGTCTGGTGGCCATCTGTTTCGCCTTATGCAAGGCCGGTTTTTCAAAAAATTTATGCGCCGTTTCAACCGTTTTTTGCGCGGATATCACGGAGCCTGTCGAGCAGTCCCTGGAGTATGAAGCTGGCCGCGACCTGGTCGATTTTCGCCGCTCTTTTTCGACGTGACAAGTCGGCTTCCAGCATCGCGCGTTCTGCAGCAACGGTTGAAAGCCGTTCGTCCCAGTAAACAATCGGCAATTCGGATTTTACCGCCATATTGCGCGCAAACGCTCGTGTTGCCTGTACACGCGGACCTTCTGAGCCATCCATATTGACCGGCAGCCCTAAAATATATGCGGCGGCATTTTCGCTTTTTGCAAGTTCGAGCAATTGTTCGGCGTCCTTGCTGAATTTGGTTCGGCGAATTGTCGAGCGGGCGGTTGCGATGGTCAGGCTCAGATCCGAAACTGCGATGCCGATGGTTTTGCTGCCCAGGTCCAGCCCCAGCAGCCGTTGGCCGGGCTTTAACTGTTGGCTCAACTCAAATACATCAATTTCATTGGCTTCGGGCACAATTGTCTCGCTATTGCTTGATTGGTGACTTCACCTGTCCAATACTACCAATTGAACTGATCTCAAAACGGAGAATTTCCAATGCATCTCACATGGTATGGCCATTCGGCTTTCGGGCTTGAATTTGGCAACTCTAAAGTGCTGATCGACCCGATGATTAGAGACACATCCTGGTTTGATGGCAGCAGATATGACGATGTGATTGAGGGAACAACCCACATTGTATTAACCCACGGTCACGGCGACCACGTGGGTGACAGTGTTGATATTGCTGAAAAAACCGGTGCAACTGTGATTGGTAATTTTGATTTGTGCATGTGGTTGGCCAACAAGGGGGTTAAAAATGTCGACCCCGGCAATACCGGCGGAACCCTGTTTCACGAAGATTTTTCAGTAACCTTTGTACAGGCGCATCATTCCTCGGCCCATATTGATGAAAATGGCATTTCCCATCATTTGGGCCATCCCAATGGGGTGGTGATGCATATCAAGGGTGAAAAAACCCTCTATCACATGGGAGATACCGATATTTTTGGTGATATGGCGCTGGTTCAGGAATTGCATCAGCCCGATATCGGTATTGTACCGATTGGCGACCGGTTCACCATGGGTGGCGCCGTGGCCGCACTTGCCTGTCGGCGTTATTTCAAGTTTGAAACCATTCTGCCCAGTCATTTTGGCTCATTTCCGATTATCGATCAAACGGCGGATAAATTCCTCGCCGCCATGGAAGAAGACGCAAACAGGGTCAAAGTGCTGTCACCGGGCGATACACTGGTTGTGTGATCTTTGCTTTGGTCTGCAAAACTCCCATTGAACAAGTTCGCACATCACTTTATAGGTCTTGCAAAAGCGTCAGGTTTTTCCTGTAACTTCCCCGATTATTCAAAGGTGTGCGATGTCAGTCGATATTGATACAGTTAAACGCGTGGCAAATCTTGCCCGCATTGCGGTTTCCAATTCGGAAGCAGAAAAAATGCAGGGCGAGTTGAACGCCATTCTAGGCTTTGTTGAGCAACTCAACGAAGTTGATGTTGACGGCGTTGAACCGATGACTTCGGTTGTTGATATGAAAATGAAAAAGCGCGTCGATATTGTGACCGATGGCAGCAAGGCTGACGATATTGTCGCCAATGCACCGGAATCGGAAGATCACTTCTTTATGGTGCCCAAGGTAATCGAATAATTGCTGGCGTATCCACCGGACCATTTAATGAAACTGGAATTAATTATATAATGAGCGACCTGACATCCCTGACTATCGCTGAAGCGCGTAACAAACTTGCAGACAAGGCCATCAAGGCGGTGGAACTGACCGACGCCTATCTGGCGGCAATTGATCAATCCAATTCAAGTTTCAACGCCTATGTGGCGGTTACCGCTGATAAAGCGCGTGAAATGGCGGCGCAGTCTGACGCACGCATTGAAGCGGGCGAGGCCGGCGCGTTGGAGGGCATTCCGCTCGGCATAAAAGACCTTTATGCAACCGAAGGTGTTCATACCCAGGCGTGCAGCCATATTCTCGATGGTTTCAAACCACGTTACGAATCGACCGTCACTGCCAATCTGTGGGCCGATGGTGCGGTGATGCTCGGCAAACTCAATATGGACGAGTTTGCCATGGGGTCTTCCAATGAAACCAGTACCTACGGCCCGGTCGTCAACCCCTGGCGGGCAGAAAACTCCGCATCCGATGCAGCGCTTGTGCCCGGTGGTTCGTCCGGCGGCTCTGCATCTGCTGTTACCGCCCGTCTTTGCGCGGCAGCAACCGCATCTGATACCGGCGGATCCATTCGCCAACCGGCCGCATTTACCGGCACCGTTGGCATCAAACCCACCTATGGCCGCTGCTCGCGCTGGGGCATGGTGGCTTTCGCGTCTTCGCTTGATCAGGCGGGCCCGATCACCCGCGATGTCCGGGATGCGGCGATCATGCTGAAATCCATGGCCTCACCGGATGAAAAAGACACAACCTGCGTTGACCTTCCGGTGCCTGACTATGAGGCCGCGATCGGTGGATCGGTTAAGGGTATGAAAATCGGCATTCCCAGTGAATACCGCATTGATGGCATGCCCGATGAGATTGAAACCCTGTGGCAAAAGGGCATTGCATGGCTCAAAGATGCCGGTGCCGAGATTGTCGATATTTCCCTGCCGCACACCAAATATGCCTTGCCGGCCTATTACATCGTGGCTCCGGCAGAAGCCTCGTCCAATCTGGCACGTTATGACGGGGTTAAATATGGCCTTCGCGTCAATGGCGACGATATTACCGATATGTATGAAAAAACCCGCGCCGACGGCTTTGGCGATGAAGTCAAGCGACGGGTAATGATCGGCACTTATGTGCTTTCCGCCGGATATTACGATGCCTATTATTTGCGCGCCCAAAAGGTTCGCACCCTGATCAAACAGGATTTTGAAACCTGCTTCAACAATGGCGTCGATATGATTTTGACACCCGCAACACCCTCTGCAGCCTTTGCCATTGGCGATGAGGAAATGGCAGCAGATCCGGTCAAAATGTTCTTGAATGA
>JALTNS010000338.1 GCA_027000565.1 Rhizobiaceae bacterium
GAGTTGATGGAGCCAGGCGGCACAGATAAATACCGCGAACACATCAACAAGCTTGAAGGCACCCCGCGCCGGTTCTTTGAAACCGAGTTTGATAGCAAGGAATTCACCAATACCAAAACCCAAGTGCTGCGTCGCCTTTATGGCGTGCTAGAAAACCAAACCTTTGAGCGCATGTTCACCAACCCACAATCGAAATTCGACATGTTTACCGAGATCAACGAGGGCAAGCTGATTTTGATCAACACCTCAAAGTCTCTGCTGAAAGAACAAGGCACTCAGATCCTCGGGCGTTTCTTCATTGCTCTGATTGCCCAAGCTGCTCAGGAACGCGCCACCTTGCCCGATTATGACCGCCTGCCCGCCATGGTCTATATCGACGAGGCGCAGGATTATTTCGATCAAAACATCGGCATTATTCTCAGCCAGGCCCGCAAGTATAAAGTGGGCATGATAATGGCCCACCAATTCTTGGGGCAACTCTCCAACGGCCTCCAAGAGGCCTTTGAGGCCAATACCAGCATCAAGCTCGCCGGTGGTGTATCGGCGCGTGACGCCCGCGCCCTAGCTGGCCAAATGGCTGCGGACCCAAACCTTATCCAGCAACAACCCAAAGGCACCTTCGCGACCTTTGTGCGGGGCCTGACGGAACGCGCCGTGCCAATATCATTCCCGTTCTTTGTCTTGGAAAAGATGCCCAAAGCCTCCAAAGAAGAGCGCGAGGCTATTCGAGACCACAGCCGAAATAATTACGCTGAACCATTGCAGAACAAGGCTAATCATAGCGCCTCGCCAGCGCACCAAGATATTGAAAAACCTGACAATAATGACGACATAGACCCGCTGGCACCTTCACCGGAACTCTAAATTCTGCTATATCTGACCTCATGATACAGACAGATAAAATCGGCAGAGCCACATTCCATCACATAGCGCCCCAGCACGTCACCCACCTGACGAATCGCGAGGTCCGCTGGCTTAAACATATCGAGCGCCACGGCCCACAAAGCTCGGTCTATCTACACGAACTGACCAAAGACACCCACCGCTGCAAAGACACGGCCCTACGCCAACTGCAAAAGCTCCGCGCTGGTGGTTTCCTGCACCTGCCACGCCAGCAACGTGCTACAGAATACGCCAACTTCAAACCCTTCATCTACGATCTGACGCCCAAAGCCAAAACCTACCTTTTTGACCAAGGCCTATCCGAACCCACCATCCGCCCCACCGGTCATTGGTGGCACAGCTACATGACATCCTGCGTCACTAGCTCCATCGACATCATGGCCGCGCGCGAAGGCACCCGCTTCATCCCCACACACGAAATTCTCAAAATCAATAACGCACCCTTGGCCATGACCATCGACAACCAACGCCTCATCCCTGACCAACTCTTCGCCCTAGATTACGGCGGCAGCTTCCGTGCCTTTGCGCTGGAAGTTGATCGTGGTACGGAATCTAAGACAACAACGGCAAAGCGGAAAAGTTATGCCAATTCGATTGAGCTATATCGCAAGATGATTGAGCGGGGTCTGGCTGGAAAGCATTATGGGTTGAAGACTCCTCTGCTCATTTTTTGGGGGTTTTCAAGTCGAAGCAATGAAATGAAATTTCGGGAAATGGTTGGAATTCAATCCATACGTATTCGGCAACATTTCCTCACACAGTGCATTGTTGGTTTTCAAGATGCACAAAGACCATCGAATATTCTAAAAAGTGCTTACTCTGCAAATCGGGGCAGCTGTTTAGAAGGGAGTATAAATTTTTTCAGGAAGTGCTGATCGTCTGTGGTATTACATACTGGTAAGAGGCGCAAAAAAATCAAGGTGCGAAAATTCCGTTGTATCAAAGGGTTACAATTCAAATTGAAATTGCATTACTGAAAGTGCTAAATCTTTTAAGTATAGGTTACAAATAGGCAAATGAAGACATGACAAGCAAGCCAAGATTTCTATTGCTCAAACCTGAATGGAAAGTTCCTGTGCCTGAAGGCACTCGACGTGATGCGAACAATTTTCTCGACAACAATCTCGCGAAAAGCTTGCCGGATCGCAGGCAGGTTCAGAAGCAACATGAGGAAAAATCCAATACTGCAGAGTGTTCCAATTACCCAGATTCTGATCTGAGATATTATAGAAAAATTGATGAATTCGACTGGTCGGTCCGATCACGAAACTGCCTTCAAAATGGAAATATAGTTTATATAGGTGACCTGGTTACAAAAACGGAAGCGGAAATTCTCAGACTCCCTAATCTGGGAAAGAAGTCATTAGAAGAAATAAAAAGCGTTTTGCTCAGTGTCTCACTTGATCTGGGGATGCCTGCGGTAAATTGGCCGTCCGATAATGTTGATGAGATTAATAATTCGGGATATGCCCGTGAAACTCACCGACCTATTGATCCGAGTCATTCGAGACAAATAGTTAAGATATTATCTGATGCCTTAAGCGAGATTAACTTCCCGTCACTAATCTCTCGATACCCAGTTTCCAGTCGGACTAGAAATTTCTTTGTAAATTTGGTCAACGTCAACGAGCCATATGAAATAACCTCCTTGGGCTATTATTATAGCCACCCATCGACGTGGCGTGCGAGGCTTTCTCGCGAGCAAAACATGGGGCGGAAATCAATTGATGAGGTTCAGTTATTTCTAACCAGTTGGCTAGCTGGAATGTGTAGCGCAGCTGGTTTGGATGAATTCGAAACACAGTATTCAGTGGAATCAGTTTTAGGGCAACAATTATTATCTATAAACGAAACGCAATTTAGAGAAATTACAAGGAAATTTCGAGAATTTGACTTTGTGTTTTTTGAAAGGTCGATGCCAGATGCTGACGCGTCTTTGAAACTTCTTAACATTGATATTGATAAATCTGCTGACACTCTCGAAAAACTGCAGACAGTGTTAAACTCGATTTTATCAAACCGAGAAACTGACGTTATTTCTCGCCGATTTGGGCTTTTTTTCGAAATTGAGACGCTAGAAAAAATAGCTTCTGACTACGAAATAACGCGAGAGCGCGTTCGTCAAATTGAAGCAAAGGCATTGCGGACGTGCAGCCTCCCGTTTCATAGGGTTATTTTTCGGAAATTCCTATATGAATCCAAAGCGGACATTCAAAAAAAGCTGTTTCGCGATAGCCAGATTTTGTCAAAAGACATTTTGGAATTAACTAGACAAGAACTAACGGGCGCGCAGATACTTTTGACAACTATTGTCGACGGAAATTTGGAGAAGTGGCTCTCACAACAATTTTTTCCAGTCAAAAAAAATGAACAAATTCTAGGATGGACTATCAGTAATACCTTGGTTCAAGAATACACAGACATCCTTTCCCCTTCTCAAAATAGTGGGAATCTATCGTCCAGGATTAAAAAAATAATCGAACAAGGAGTTTGGCCGTTTCCCTTGCAGGATTTGATTTATAATTTGCCGGATATTCCGCCAGCACTCATACGAGAAACACTTGTCGACGAGTTTTCTGCTGATTTTGAGAACCAAAAAATAGTGTTTATAGAAAAACTACCTGCGAAAACTCGGTTGATATTAGTTTTACGGATGGCGGGAAAGGCGCTAACC
>JALTNS010000339.1 GCA_027000565.1 Rhizobiaceae bacterium
CCGCGCCCGTTGGAAGGCAGAAGCAATCCGCCGCAAAAAGCAAAACGCACTCTATTTTCAACCAGCCAAACCGTTTACGCCGGTAAGAATCACCCTCGGCAATGCATTTGGCCCAAGCCCGGTTGGCATTAACGTGCAAGACAAGCAAAATTCGCCAGCCAATGTTCCGATACCAACCAGAAGGCCCACAAATCAGCAAGCGAGAATTGACAATCTGCCGCCGGTTAAAAGTGCCGGTTTGCGCGGGGGCATTCCGCTGCCCAGATTTCGGACGACCCTGGCGTCCCAATGACCCCAACCCGGTAATCCAAACGATGTCAAACACCGCAGCGCCAATACCTTTAAGCGTCATTACAGGCTTTCTTGGCAGCGGCAAGACCACGTTGCTCAACCAGCTATTGCGCGACCGCTCATTGCAAAACACCGCCATCATCATCAATGAATTTGGCGATGTCGGCATTGATCATCTTCTGGTCGAAACCGCTGATGAAGGCATCATTGAATTGTCGGACGGCTGTTTGTGCTGCACGGTGCGTGGCGATCTGGTTGACACTTTGATCCAGCTGCTGGAACGGGTCGATGTTGACGGACATTCTTCAATCGAACGCATAATCGTCGAAACCACCGGCCTTGCCGACCCGGTGCCGATTTTGCATGTGATTATGGCCCATCCGTTGCTGGTAGAGCGCATCAGGCTCGACGGGGTGATTGTGCTGCTCGATGCGGTCAATGGCGACAGCACTCTTGATAATCACCCCGAGGCGGTCAAACAGGTCGCCATGGCTGATCGAATTGTCGTAAGCAAATCGGAACTTCAAGCCGATAAACTTACGGTAGACAAGCTTGTCGCGCGCGCAGGTGAGATTAACCCGGCAGCCCTCATTCTCGACCCTGTGGAAAAGCCTGTTTCGGCGGCCCAATTGCTTGAGTGCGGACTTTATAATCCAAATAGCAAATCTCTGGATGTGAACCGCTGGCTTCGCGACGAGGCGATAAAAACAGCCGGGCACGATCACCACCACCACGATGTGAACCGGCATGATGCGTCCATCCGCGCCTTTACGCTTACCCACGACAAACCGATTGACGCATCAGCAATTCGCTCTTTCCTTGATCTTCTGCAATCGGCCCACGGGCCGCAGCTTTTGCGCATGAAGGGCATAGTCCAGACCAGCGAAAACCCACAACAACCACTGGTCATTCATGCAGTTCAGCAATTGTTGCACCCGCTGGCAAACCTGGCCGAATGGCCGGATGATGACCACAGAACCCGACTGGTGATCATCACCAAAAATCTCTCGAAGGATTTTGTAACCCGGTTGTTTGATGCTTTTATTGGCAGGGTGGCAACCGACACGCCTGATCGGGCAGCGCTTGAACAAAACCCGCTTGCGGTGCCGGGATTTTCCGGCGAACCTTTATAACCGCCTTGCAGCCTCTCAAAATTAGCTTGATTCCCGGTAATTTGACCCCAAATTACAGGATAGCTTTGCTCCGCATTTCAGTCTAACCTGCTGTGAGAAACAAAAATAGTGATGCGAATGCGAATGGGGCGTTCGTAAAACGCTAAGAATATATAAAAATTAATCATCTATGGGAGAACACGATGGCAAAATCAAAGGCAAAAAAATCTAAAATTTCACGACCGTGGCTTAAATCTTATCCTGAAAATGTGCCACACGAAATCTCTGATTTGAAACACCTTTCCGTTGCCGGCCTGATCGAAGAGGCTTGCGAAAAATATGCCGATCGTGATGCATTCTCATGCATGGGCAAAAGCCTGACCTATCGCGAAATTCAGGAATATTCCAATTATGTTGGTGCCTGGTTACAATCCAAAGGGCTGGCCAAGGGCGACCGGGTCGCCATTATGATGCCGAATATTCTGCAATATCCAATTGTTCTGGCGGCGATTCTGCGCGCCGGCCTGGTGGTTGTAAACGTCAATCCGCTCTATACTCCGCGCGAACTGGAACACCAGTTGAAGGATAGTGGTGCCAAGGCAATTTTTGTACTGGAAAATTTTGCCACCACCGTCGAACAGGTTTTGGGCAAGGTGCCGACCGAGCATGTGGTTGTGACAAAGATGGGCGATATGCTGGGCGGCCTAAAAGGCACGATCGTTAATCTGGTGGTAAAACACGTCAAAAAACTCGTGCCCGCATGGTCGATCCCCGGAAGCACCAGTTTCAAGGATGTGCTCGCCATCGGCAAATCCAGTGGCTTCGAACCGGTGGAATCATTTCACAATGATTATGCATTTTTGCAATATACCGGCGGTACAACCGGCGTTTCCAAGGGCGCTGCACTGACCAATTCCAATGTGCTTTCCAATGCGGCGCAGATTAACCTGTGGCTGCAATCGCTGAATGACGGCAAGGGTCCAGGCGACAATCTTACATATATTTGCGCGTTGCCGCTTTATCATATTTTTGCGCTGACAGTGAATGCCATCATGGGCATGAACCAGGGTGCCACGAATGTGCTCATTCCCAACCCGCGGGATATTCCCGGATTTGTCAAGGAGCTTGGGAATTGGAAATTTCATGTATTCCCCGGTCTCAATACGCTTTTCACGGCCTTGATGAACAATGATGACTTCAAGAAACTTGATTTCAGCAATCTGGTTTTGACGCTGGGTGGTGGAATGGCCGTGCAGCAGCCGGTGGCTGAACGCTGGAAGAAAATAACCGGAAGCAATATATCGGAAGGTTATGGCCTTTCGGAAACCTCACCGGTGGCAACAACCAACCGCTTTGATGTGGACAAATTTTCAGGCACCATCGGTTATCCGATGCCATCAACAGACATCGTTATTCGTGATGACGACGGCAATGATGTGCCATTGGGTGATGTTGGCGAAATTTGCATTCGCGGACCGCAGGTGATGGCCGGATACTGGAACAGACCGAAAGAAACCGCCAATGTGATGAGCGATGACGGTTTTTTCAAATCCGGTGATATGGGCTTCATGAATGAAGCGGGCGAAATAAAAATAGTCGACCGCAAGAAAGACATGATTCTTGTTTCGGGTTTCAACGTCTATCCAAACGAAATCGAGGAGGTTGCGGTTGCCCATGACGGCATTCTCGAAGCGGCGGCTGTTGGCGTACCGGACGAAAAATCCGGTGAGATCGTCAAGCTCTTCGTTGTCAAAAGCGACAAAAACCTGACCGAAAAAGATGTACGGGATTGGTGTGCAAAAAACCTCACCAATTATAAACGCCCGCGTTATATCGAATTCAGGGATGAGCTGCCAAAAACCAATGTGGGTAAAATCCTGCGTAGGAAATTGCGTGATGAGTAAACCTGTTTCATCTCCCGATACGGCATCACTCAAGGAATGCCCGCTTGAGTGATGCAGCTGCAGTGCTGAAATTCTGGCGCGATGCCGGACCAAAGGCATGGTTCAGCAAGGATGATGCCTTTGATCAGATAATTGCGGATAAATTCGGGGCGCTGCACAGGAGAGCTGCCGCAAATGAACTGAAGGAATGGGAAAACCAGCCCGACAGCGCATTGGCGCTGGTTCTTGTGCTCGACCAGTTTTCAAGAAATCTGTTTCGTGATGATCCAAAAACCTTTGCGCAGGATGCTCTCGCTTTGGATATTGCCCGCTCTGCACTAGAGAACGGCTTTGACAGCAAGGTCGATCCATTAATTTCATATTTTTTCTATATGCCATTCATGCATTCAGAATCGCTTGCCGATCAAAACCATTGTGTTCATTTGTTTCACGCAGCAGGCCTTGCCGACAGTTTGAGCCATGCGATCGTTCATCGCGATATTATTGCCCGGTTTGGAAGATTCCCCCATCGCAACAATGTCTTGTCCCGTTCAACGTCCGCAGCTGAACAGAAATTTCTCGAGGCTGGCGGGTTTTCCGGCTGACATGGTAAATCAAATCTTCTGCTGACCCGGAAAATTCGGTTAAAAACGTTATACTTCAACGACCTACGTCACCCGCACAGAAATATTCTCTCCGTCTTACCTCACGGAATATTAAACCCTCTGTGCCTATAATGGACCAACAGAAGCTTAAACTCCGTTGCGGGGAAAAACCGGTGTCATTGTCGAT
The DNA here is from genome assembly GCA_027000565.1 of Rhizobiaceae bacterium. GTDB lineage: Bacteria > Pseudomonadota > Alphaproteobacteria > Rhizobiales > Rhizobiaceae > SZUA-100. Next base: position 4,079 of record JALTNS010000339.1, read on the forward strand.
TGTCAACAGGGTAGAGAATTTACTGCCTCGCGGCATCCGCGAACGGTTTGCGCCCCGGCTTGAACCGTTGTTTGAACAGGCCGAAGCCATTGTTGAGGGGAAAGATGACCGTGCCGTATCGCAACGCACATCATTGTTTGCGTTTGCAATTCGTATCCTCAGTGCGCTGATTGCCTTTATTTCACAAGTTCTGCTGGCCCGCTGGATGGGCAGTTACGAATATGGAATTTTCGTTTTCGTCTGGGTTGCCGTCGTTATTCTTGGTGGCCTGTCCTGCCTTGGTTTCCAAAGTGCTGTTGTCCGGCTAATCCCCGAATATCAATCCACCGGCAATATGGCCTCCCTGCGCGGTCTGGTGATGGCCAGTCGCGCATGGTCAACTGGCGCTGCAAGCCTTATTGCCGGTTTGGGCATTGGTGGTGTCTATCTGTTTGAGGCATCGTTGCAGAGTTATTACGTTCTGCCATTTTATCTGGCAGCCATTTGCCTGCCAATGTTGGCTTTGTCTGAAGTGCAGGCGGGCATCGCACGGGCTTTCAACTGGCCATCTATATCTCTCGTTCCAACCTATCTTGCACGGCCGGTGCTGATATTGTTTTTCATGGCTTCGGCGGTTCTTGTCGGCTTCAAAGCCAGCGCATCCACCGCAATCACCGTGACCATTATCGCCACCTGGCTGACCTCCATCGGACAGATGTTGTTTCTCAACAAAAACCTCAGGTCAAAATTGCCTGCAGGTAACAGGGAAACCCATTCGATGGCGTGGATTACCATCGCCATACCAATCTTTCTGGCCGAAGGCTTTTTTAATCTTCTGACCAATGTCGATATTCTGGTGGTTGGCAAATTTATGCCGCCGGAAAAAACCGCCGTATATTTCGCCACGGTTAAAACCCTGGCGCTGGTACATTTTGTCTATTTTGCCGTAAAGGCCGGGGCAGCCCACCGGTTTTCGCAATACAGGTCTTCTGGCGATCAAAAGCTCTACGAGAGTTTCATCAAGGACAGCATACGCTGGACATTCTGGCCTTCTGTAGCCATGTGCCTGATGTTGCTGATTACCGGTAAATTCCTGCTGATGCTGTTTGGCTCAGCTTTCACCGAAGGGTATCCATTGCTGTTCATTCTGGTGATCGGACTGGTTGCCCGTGCTTCCGTCGGTCCGGCTGAGAGTGTGTTGACCATGTCGGGAGAGCAAAAAATATGCGCGGTGGTTTATGCCATCACCCTGCTGATCAACGTCGCGCTCAACTTTACGCTGATCCCGGTTTATGGTCTGGCCGGAGCAGCAACAGCCACTACCATTGCCCTGTTGTTTGAATCGGCAGCACTCTATGCCACCACCCTTCGCCGCCTCAACATTCACATGTTCATTCTGCCGCTCAAAACATCCAACCTCAACCAACATGAGGCCGGATAATGAGTTTTATTGAAAACCTGCTGATGCGTTCCGGACAAGGCCGCTCGTCCTATGCGCCGTTCTGGCCCGAGGACAGTTCTGCCAGGCCCTTAAAACCCATCAAGATTTCCACATCAATGCTGGCCAGCACTCGCTGGGACTTATGTCTGATAGCATTGAGGGATTTTGGGGAAATTGCCAAAGATGTATCGACACTTTCGCAAAACTCGCTGGAAACCAACATTTTTTTTGAACCGGAATTCCTTGCAGCCGGAATACACCGGGTGGATGATAATGGCGTCATGCTGTTATGTCTTTGGGAGGGGGTGACCCCCGACCGTCAACTTCGCTGTTTTATGCCGGTGGTCGTTAAAAAATCAGGACTGCCAAGACATCGCTACCTGTCCGTGTTCACCCATGATTTTGCCCCTCTCGGCACCCCGTTGTTACATCGTAACAATTCCGCTGAAACCGCCGAACACCTGCTGCGCATGCTTGGCGATCCGGACCTTGATTTCCCGCAGGTTTTGGCCCTTGATCAACAAAGGCTTGAGGGTGAAACCATTGCTGTATTTTTACAAGCTGCCGACAGGCTTGGCCTTGAACACAAATTCGCACTTGGTCGCAAACGCGCCGAGCTGAAATGGAGCTGTCCAGAAAAATTTAACCCGGATCAATATCTGAAAAAGTCACTCGGCAAGAAGCGCCTGAAGGAATATGCAAGACTGCTGCGGCGGTTGGGTGAACAAGGGAAGGTCAGCTTCAACATAGCCCGCACACCAATAAAAACTCTTGATGCAATTGAAGATTTTCTGACACTGGAAGCACGGGGGTGGAAGGGGCGCGGCGGCACAGCGCTTTATTCCCTTAAACAAATCGCCGCTTTTTCACGGCAGGCAATATCGGCTCTGGCTGAGGTCGGGCACTGCGAAATTCATACCCTGAAACTGGATAACAGGGTCATTGCCGGTCTTGTCGCCTTTCAAACCAAAGGTGAATTTTTCACCTGGAAAATTGCCTTCGACGAAGATTTCGCTGCCTATTCTCCCGGCGTACAAATCATGTTGAACGCCTCGCAAGAATGGCTTGGACATGCAAAATTTCAAAAGGCGGACTCGCTTGCCATCCCCAACCACAAGATGATTGACCACCTGTGGCGCGAACGGCAGGAAATCGGCACCCTGGTGCTGGAAATTGGCAGGCCACAGACCGGATATATTGCCCGGGTTGCTGCCGCATTTGAACGCCAGCACCGGGCAAAAGAGTGGCTAAAGTCGCAACTGGCCCGCACCATCGGCTATCGTTGAATACTACCCGGTAAGCACTCAAGATTCAGATACAGGATTAATCCCCATCTGGTGCAGCGTTATTTCCCGCTTCGGCTGCCTGTGCACCATCCTTGATATTTTTCTGATTTTCAGACCTGCGCTTCGTAGCTGACTTTCTGGCTGGTTTATTCGGCTGCAACGGCTGATTACCGGTAATATTTTCAACACCCTTGATATGCACATCCTGTTGCGGAAAGGGAATGGAAATTCCTTCTTTGTTCAGTGCTGCAAACAAAGCGTAACGCAATTCACTTCGAACACTCATGCCATTGCCGACATCGGCCAGATAACAGCGCAATTCAAAATCGAGCGAGCTTGCGCCAAATTCCATAAAGTAAACAACAGGTGCAGGGGTATCGAGAATTCCGCCGTGTGAGTTGGCGCATTCAAGCATGATTTCACGCACCCGCTCCGGGTCTGAATCATACCCGACACCAATTGCCAGTTTTATCCGCCCCATGGAACTTTTGTGGTTCCAGTTGACCACCGATTCCGTAATCAGGGTTGAATTGGGTAATACCACGGTTGAGCGGTCAAAGGTTTCGATCTCGGTTGAACGAACACTGATCTTGCGCACCGTGCCTTCACCACCGGATGTTACCACCCAGTCACCGGCCTTGATCGGCCGCTCAACCAGCAAAATCAGCCCGGATACAAAATTGCTGACCACACTTTGCAGCCCGAAGCCAATGCCGACAGAAAGCGCACCGGCAACAAAGGCGAGACTGGTGAGATCGAACCCGGCATAGGAAACCGTTACCGCAGCTGCAATTGTAAGGCCGACATAACCAAACACCGTGGAAATAGAGTTTTGAATGCCCGCATCCAGTCTGGTTGTTGGTAAAAAGCGCACCGACAGCCATCTGCGTATTGAGCGGGTAATCACGACACCGATTAAAAATACGACGATCGCTGAAAGGATAACCGCAAAAGATATTGTAATATCTCCAACCTGAAATCCGAAAAATGCCGCTGATATCCAGTCCGCCCAGTCACGCGCTCTAAATCCCCATGGAACCAGCAAACCGACAATGGTAATCAGGATTACCGACATTCTCAGAAGTCCGATTATCACCACACCGATTTGCTCGGTAAACCGGTGTTTCCAGCCAAGATAATTGCTGATTTTCTGATTGATGTGGTGGTTGGTTTGAAAGCACCCGACAAGATTATCGTCAATGACTTTCAACACCAGCCAAAGCAATGCCAGGATTGATGACGAAATAATAATCTGATTTGCTGTAAAATCAGCCAGCGCAATATATCCGGTCAGAAGCGACAGGATTATAATGATAATTCCAACGGCAATTGCAGCTTTTACAACGCTCCAGTTCAGCAGAATGCTCATACCGCCACCCAATGGGTGGATGTCGTATTCTCGCTGATCCAGGTTGATCAGCCGTAGTGCCAGGCCGGCCAACCCGGCGATCAAAAGTGCAAAAACCGCACTGATCACAATGCCAAATTCATAAGATGCGACCATCGCCCGGGCTGCACTGTAAATCAGCAATGACAATACCGATACAATGATTGCTGCTGAAATCACCAGCATGACTTTCCGTGCCGCCAAGTCTGAAAGTTCAGCAACCCGCAATGTCGGGTTTGTTGGCTGCAAGAAAGAATGGGCAATGGTTCTGACAACCAGAGCAAATGCGATGGCAAATATTGCACCGTTTAGAAATACAGAATGGTTTGGGGAAAACAGGTCAAATCCATTGCCAATGGCTAACAGACCCAGCAAAAAGACTGCCGGAATTACCCCGTAACTGACAATATAAAGCAGAGCGTTTATGGCCCTTAAGGATCGCTCGGTTTCGATCCTTCTGATTCCGGTCCACAGTTTCATCACTGCCCGCCAGACAAGTACCAGCACAATAATCAACACGGCAATCGTGCTGAATATGGCCAGGACGCCGTAACTGTTGGCTTGCAGGTTGTTGGAAATGGCCGTGACTATGTTAACCGCCAGAATGCCAAGGCCCTTACCATAAAAACTGACATCTTTTTGAAACGGGCCCCACAATTTTGGATCAAACAGCGAATAACTTTTAGATGTGACCGATTTCACAAACCTTGCACGCCGCGCCTCAACAATCCGGTTCCGGATTTGCCGGGCCTTGACGATGACCAGTTGAGCTGCCTTCAACTTACCGTCAGCCTCGGCAATGGTTTTTGCCAAGTTCTTACGTTTTTCAGCGATTTCAGGGCTTTCTGCCGGCTGATCCTTGGCAGGTGCCGGACCCAATTGGGCAAACCGTTCACGCAACAGCTTCAAATCCGGTTCGATTTCGACCGGCAGTTTGGCCGCATCATTCTGAATTTTAAGCGCATCCGCATGCAGCTGCTCAAAATCCTGATCTCTGATCCCTTCACGATCAAGCGCTTTTTCCATACGTTCAAGATCAATATTCCATCCGACAATGTCGTCGGGTGATACTTTTTTAGACGCGCCTGGAAGTCCTGCTTCCGGCACTGTACTGGATATCGATGGTGTGGACCCGGAATCGATAAGAGTTTGCGCATAGGCAATTTTCTGGTCCCCAAAAACTACCGTCATGAAGGCTGAAATCACCCATACCGTAATAATTGCGAAAATTTTGCGCGTCATTAAAGGTCACCATAACTGGGCCGCAACATAACGGCCGGTTTAAGCTCTATTCGTTTCAGATGTTTCGGTACGACAGTTTGCATTGGCAGGCAAGCTTTGGTCATGCCGCAGATTTGATTTCGCATACAGGGTTAGGAGCTTGTTAGGGCCAAGGACGTAAATTTGAATCTGATAAATCAAAAACCAGAACCAAAAAGTGAAAGTCTGCAAATGAACATCATTCCGATTATCTTGAGCGGTGGTTCTGGAACCCGTCTTTGGCCGCTGTCGAGGGAATCCAAGCCCAAACAGTTTTTGAGTTTCGGTGGTGATCACTCGCTGATTCAGGATACGGCGCTGCGTTGTCAGGGGGAGATTTTTGATCCCCGGCCAATATTGGTCTGCGCTGAAAGCCACCGGTTTCTGATTGCCGAGGATATGCGGGATATCGATGTCGAGGCTGATATATTGCTCGAACCCTTGCGGCGAAATTCATGCGCGGCAATTGCAGCCGGTTGCCTGAGCGCCCTGCAACGCACCAGCGATGCGGTGGTACTGGTTTTGGCAGCGGATCATGCCATTCCTGACCAGCAGGCATTTGCCAATGCTGTATCCTCTGCCCTTGGGGATGCTGAAAATGGAAATCTGGTTACATTTGGAATTAAACCAACCAAACCCGCAACCGGATATGGCTATATCTTGCCGGGCCGATTGCTTGCAAAAGACGGTTGTTCAACGGTTAAGGCTTTTGTTGAAAAGCCCGACCGGGAAACCGCACTCGATTATCTTAAAGATGGATACCTGTGGAACAGCGGGAATTTTCTGTTTCGCGCGCAATCGTTCATTGACGAGCTTGCCAGACTCGAACCTGAAATCCTCGCCGCGGTGCGCAAAGCCTACGAAAAGGCCGGGCGAGATCTTGACTTTTTGCGTCTGGATGCCGATGCCTTCAAACAATCACCATCTATCTCGGTAGATTATGCAGTGATGGAACGAACCGACAAAGCTGCTGTCTTTCCCGTCGATTACAAATGGTCAGATGTTGGCTCCTGGGAGGCCGTTTGGGAAGTCATGCCCAAATCCGACCAGGGAAACGTCACCATTGGCGACGGTGAAATCGTCAACGGCACCAACAATCTGGTCCATTCGCGCGGAAAACTCACAACCCTTGTCGGCGTCGACAATATTGCGGTTGTCTCCACCCGGGATGCGGTGTTGGTGACGTCGAAAGCAGAAGCAGAAAACGTCAAGAAACTGGTAATAAATCTGCAGAAAAACGGGCGCACCGAGGCCAATGAAGCCTTGCAGATATTTCGTCCGTGGGGAAATTATGAATGCCTTGATATTGGTAATGGATATCAGGTCAAGCGTATAGTGGTAACACCCGGCGGGACTTTGTCCCTGCAAAAACACCGCCACCGGGCCGAACACTGGGTTGTGGTTCAGGGCAAGGCGGAAGTAACCATTGATGATAATATACAGATACTGGAACCAAACCAGTCGGTCTATGTTCCTCTTGGATCGGTTCACAGACTGGCCAACCGTGAAGCCGAACCGGTTGTATTGATCGAAGTTCAAAGCGGCGATTATCTTGGAGAGGACGATATTATCCGGCTTGAAGATGTTTATAATCGCGAAGCGGACGGTTAAAGTCTGACCCCTAGCGCTTCATCATTTGATGGAATCACTCTCGTATTAATTCGCGCACGGCCTCCGCGGGGGCGGCGCACACGCGCCGGGCCGCCCTTGCGGCCAGACTGTTTCCGTATAAACGTGAAACAGCCTAATAACAAAATATGTTTAAAACGGCGTTGCCAGTCTTGAGGCCGATGCCGCAAGGCCAAGAGCCTCTTTCAGGTTTTGGGTCGCAACTTTGGCGCTTGATGTAAAGGCCACCACCACATCACCGCCAAACAGCCGCGGATCGCGACTTTTGCCTGCCCTGATATCGGCTATGCTGTAATTGGCCACCATTTTTTTGTCGCCAATCTGCCTGAAAACAAAAATCTTTTTCTCATCTGCCAGTTTTGAAAAGCCGCCTGCCAAAGCCACCGCCTGCAACAGGCTGGAATTGTTGGTGGTCGGGTAGAGGCCGGGTTTTCTGAATTCACCATCCATGGTCACACGACGACTGGAAGATTCTTTCAGGAATACGGTTATCTCGGGAGATTGCAGATATTTGGCGCCATATCTGGCCTGCAGTTCCTGCTGAATTTTCGCTATGGTTTTGCCCGCCACCTGCACCGTCCCGATCAGCGGCATTGATATGCGACCATTGGAATCAACTCTCACCGTGCGGTCCAGTTCATCAACCTGGAATACATCCACTTCCAGCAGGTCATTTTCAGCAATAAGCTGATCAGCTCCATCACGGGTATTACTGGGCGGAGGAAGAAGGCTGACCACCTGCAAGTCACCCGCCCCGCCTGTCGTAGAACCAAGGGCAAGTGCACTTGAAGGGCCGGACGTGTTTGTGCAACCGGACAACAGGCCCGCCGACACAACCAGCAGAATCGATAATATCGACCACTTTGAATATTTCCGGTTCATGTGCCTCTTCGCCTCTTTATATCCCGGCTATAGGGAATAATATTGTCCAAAAATTGAAACCCCGCATAGTTTCGCCAAACCACTGCCGGAAACTGGATTGTTTGTTCCAGCATTTTCTCTCTGCGTCGGTTTGACCACACGAATACGCATCTATTCAAGCCCGATTCTCGCAAGGAAGCCCCTTTTTTTGGGAGCGGTGTTGGCCGTAACTTGCCTTGATTTCAATAACACCGGCATATTGTCAAGTATTCTCCGGGGGTTTTCCTGCACCATTCGCAACGCCGCCTGATCATCAAGCCTTGCAGCAATGGCATCCCGCGCACGGGAAAGACCCGGCGGACGGGATTGGGTATTGTGGGCATCGCTGGCGATGATATCAACCCGCCCTTCATCCAGCATGCGCTCTGACCAATATTGCGCTCTTTTACCAAAAGTCCCGGTAATTGAACCGGCCGTCAGTTGAATGACCAGTCCCATCTCATCAAGTTTGCACATGGTTTCATAGTTTTTTTCAATCCATGTTAATCGCTCGGGATGAGTGAGAACCGGTATGTAGCCGGCTTCCATGGTATTTTTGCACAGGTTTAAAATTCCCGGCGGTAAAACATGGTGCGGCGGTTCAAACAAAAAATAATTGCTGGTACCCAACACGGGTAATGTACCCACGGCAAGTTTTGCAGAAATATCCGGGGCAATATGAATATCCCCACCGCGAACAAGTTTCAGGTCTATACCGTTTTCCACAAATGCTGTGGCCAGTTCGGACATGATCTGAGTAACTTCAGAGACATTGTTGTCATAAACACCCGGCATGAAATGCGGAGTACAAGCAATATGAGTGGTATTATCTGCAACCGCCATTCGCGCCATGGCAAGTGCCATGGCCAAATCTTTGGCACCATCGTCAATTCCCGGAAGAATATGGCTGTGTAAATCGATCAATATTCACTCGCCAATCTGCAATTAACCCGTCGACACAAATCAACCAACCAAGGCTGATACGCAATTGTAGGAAAAATTTTACGCAGTAAGCAAATTCAGCCTGTTAATTCGCAGGTGTTCCGACCTCTTCCAATTCAGATCACAACATTCAAGATGCCACGCCAGTGAAGCAAGAATTACTTGCTTACACCTTTGAAGAAATTTGTGGGAATAACGGTATTGTCACTATTGGTCGCAATAACGGCACCAGCAACAGCACCACCGACGACAAGACCTGCCATAACACTAAATCCTACACCACCGACAGCCTGTGTCGAAGAGCCCTCTTGCGGGGTTTCAGCAAGGCTGGAAACTCTCACACACAATTCGTCCGCGCCAGCTTTCGGTGCCAGAATGGACACTTCCGAATTTGCCGGAACATTCACTTTACAGGTGGCGCCAACCAGTAAATTGGCGGAACTGTTTGCGCCGACAGAAACCTGCGAGCCGGTAACAAGTTTTGCTCCTGCCTTGGCCTGGACATATCCGTTTTCACCCGAATAAAAAACATCGCCGGAAGTCTTAACAATTGTACCAACAATTGTATTCGAAGCCGCAAGGCCAGAGACGCACGAACAAGGTGCCGACTGGGCCATTCCACCAAACGCCATGGAGGTATTAAGTGCTGCCGCAATCACTGCAATTGTAAGTTTGTTCATTGATGGCTCCTGATATCTTTATACATCTGCAAATATGGTAGGCATGTCATAACAGATCAATGTTGCGAATTAGTGAACATTCGATGTTATCACAAACCTGCCAATGTTATTATACTTCAATTCAATGATTCCAAGGCTTTACACATCGAATCACCAAAATTTAGTCGATTTCAGGTTAACAGCTTGTTAACAATTTACCAATTGGCAATCTGTTATCAACACAATTCCAACCGTCCAAACTGCACTCGGCTTAACCATCCGACTAATACGGAAACACCTATACTGACGTTACGGAATTTTCAAGGGCCAACCGTTCTTTAATGCGCAATTTTTCTGATTCTGATTTTAATTGCCCACAGGCCGCCAGAATATCCCGTCCCCGGGGCTTGCGGATCGGGGAGGCATACCCGCACTGGTTGATAAAATCGGCAAATTTTTCGATTTTTTCCCAATCGGAACATGCATAACCGGAGCCAGGCCACGGATTAAAGGGAATGAGATTTATCTTTGCCGGAATGCCCCTGAGAAGGGCCACGAGTTCCTTGGCATCCTCCAGACTGTCATTCACATCTTTAAGCATGACATATTCAAAGGTAATACGCCTGGCATTCGACAACCCTTCAAAATTCCGGCAGGCATCCAGCAATTCCCGCAACGGATATTTTTTGTTGATAGGCACCAATTCATCGCGCAATTCATCCCGTGTGGCATGCAGGGAAATTGCCAGCATCACACCAATTTCCTCACCTGTTCGCACGATCCCCGGCACAACGCCGGACGTTGACAAGGTGACACGGCGGCGTGACAATGCAAGTCCGTCTCCATCGATTGCAATCAACAGCGCTTTTTTGACATTGTCGAAATTATAAAGCGGTTCGCCCATCCCCATCATCACGATGTTGGAAACCTTTCGACCATCAATATCCTTGTCCTGATTCGACCTTTGTACGGTTGATACGGCAAAATCACCGAGCCGGTCGCGCGCCACTATCAGCTGCATCAAGATCTCTTCAGCCGTGAGATTGCGCACCAGTTTTTGGGTGCCTGTATGGCAAAATGTGCAGTTCAGCGTACAACCAACCTGGCTGGATATGCATAATGTGCCACGATTTTCTTCCGGAATATAAACCGTTTCGACCTCAACCGCCTTTCCTTCACCACGCGAAGGAAAACGAAACAGCCACTTGCGTGTGCCGTCACTGGAAACCTGCTCCTCAATAACCTCGGGTCTTTTTACCGAAAACCGCTCAGCCAGATCAGATCGCAACCCTTTGGCAATATTGTTCATCTCGCTAAAGTCAGTAACCCCGCGCACGTAAAGCCATTGCCAGATCTGGCTGACACGCATGCGCAATTGTTTTGCTGGAACACCCAGCTGTTCAAGAGCGGCAGAAAGCTCATCGCGGTCCATGCCGATTAAGTTCGGCTTTGCTGCGCTTTTGGCAGATCTGCCAGCGGAATCTACAGATTCTGCGGGATTTTTAAGATCGATTGAGACGGACATGATGCTCACCAGGAATATTCAGCTGCTTCTATAGTCCTATTTACCAAAAAGGGTAACCGGAAAATGCAAACCACCAGGAAACACAAAACCCGGCAACACGCTGTCACCGGTTCATCAGGCTTTCCGATATTGTATTGTTCAGACCCGGCTTATTTACACTTGCCGATTTCTTTAAGGGCAGCGGTAATCCCCGACAGCGAGAATTCATAGGACGTTACCGTTCCGCGCACTGATTTCCCCGAAACCTTCATCAACCGCCCGGCCCTCATGGCCCGAACTAGAGCCGGTTCCCGCGCGGCATTTTCAACCCAGGCATTGTTACCCTTGGTGAACATTACAAACGATTTTCCGTCGATATTGACGGTTACTTTCGAACCCTCCTGCAACGGATAGCCAACTTCCACCTGTGGCTCGTAGGATACGTTCTGGCCCGGCTTCTGGCTTACCAGAAAAAATATGTCGCCATGGTCACGGTCGGCGGGCATTTTCTTGGTTGGTATCGAAAGCACGTAACAAATCTTGCCACCGGCGCTTTTATAACTATAGGCTCCCCAGGCCTTGAATTCCTTGATTTTGGTAGGCGTTTGCGCCAGTGCGGCGCCCGAAAGCACTGCCCCAGCAACCATACCCGTTATGGAATATCTAACTGCTTTATTGAACTGCATTCTTCTCACCAGTCCCACCGGTTGTGATTGTGACATCGCGCAAGGCCCCATTGATTGCCGAGCAACGGCGTATGTGGTCCAGAATTTGATTGACCCCGACCAATAACAATAATTGTGTGTTAATGTGCCTTAATATCCGTTACCAAATGATGAACAGAATTACGAAAACTTGCATCATTCAGGCCCCGGAACCCACAAAAACCCACCGCGAATCTGCTAATTCAATAACTCGAAAAACGGCAGGAATTTGACCTTCACCGATGTGGGGGATCAAATATCCGAGAGAATTGCCAAAACTCAAATTTTCCGGTTACGCAGTTTCGATCCGTCAATACGTTTGCCTCCGGCATAATGTGGCTTGCCATCATGGTGCGGCTTCATCGGTTCCGCCGGGCCGCCTGCGCGCACCGGGCGTTCGGCAAACCGGCCAAGCGATTGCACCCGGTCATACATAATGATTGCCCCGGCGGTTGCCACATTGACGCAAAACAGGGTTGGAATCTTGACGATAAACTCACATTTATCCATCATTTCCGGCGACAGGGAACCGCCCTCGGGTCCCAGAATATAGGCCGCGCGCAACGGATGGCGGAAACTTGGCAGTTCAATTGCATCATCGACAAGCTCAATGCCAACCAGCCTGCAATCATCAGGCAGACGCATTTCCGCGACACTGTTAAAGGTGTACCAGGGCATGTGGTCCTGACTACTGGTCGTATCAGAGGGTGGTCGGCCAATATATTTCCCGGGCGACACTGTAAACACAAAACTCGCGCCAAATCCGTAGGCCGTACGTGACAGGTTGCCAAAATTCATCGGCTTGGATATGCCCTCTACCCCAACGCCAAAGTAGCCGCGTGCTTTCAAACCTGAATCTCCAATTGATCACTATGATCAGCCGTGGTTGAATAATGGCAATGATCAAAAATGTCCAACCGGCAGAACTCCGGCCCAGCCATTGTGCGCCGCAAAATTGAACTGGTATCTTGAATGAGAGCAATATTGTCCCATACACCCGGCCCGGCCCCAACGCTGGTACTGGAAGAAATCGACAAACCGCAACCCGCCGCAGACGAGGTACTGGTGCGGGTCAACATTGCCGCCTTGAATTTTTTCGACAGCCTGATCATTGCCGACCTATATCAGTTCAAACCGCCAAGGCCTTTTTCTCCGGCCGCCGAAATGGCCGGTATTGTTGAAGCGGTGGGCGAAGATGTTTCCGGTTTCAAACCCGGAGACCGGGTCTGCGGTTATCATTCCGGCGGCTGCGCGCGGGAATATGTTACCATGCCACAGGCGGCACTTTCTCACATTCCTGATGGCGTCAGCGATGAACAGGCGGCCTCCATCATGGTCACCTATGGCACCTCCTATCATGCGTTGAAAGACCGCGGGCAACTGCAAAAGGGCGAAACCCTTGCGGTGCTTGGGGCATCCGGTGGAGTTGGTCAGGCCGCCGTTGAACTTGGCAAACTCATGGGCGCACGGGTAATTGCTTGCGCATCCAGCGATGACAAACTGGAATTCTGCAAATCATGCGGCGCAGATGATCTGGTAAACTATTCCCGCGATGACCTGAAATCGCGCCTGAAAGAACTGACAAGGGGTGCCGGCGTCGATGTGATTTACGATCCGGTTGGCGGCGCCTATTCGGAAGCCGCATTTCGCGCCATTGGCTGGCTTGGACGTTTTTTGGTGATCGGATTCGCCATTGGTGACATTCCAAAAATTGCGCTTAACCTGCCGCTGTTAAAGTCCGCCGATATCCGGGGGGTGTTCTGGGGCGCATTTACCCAGCGCAATCCGAAAGGCAATCAGGCCAATATTGACGATCTGTTGGACTGGCTTGCGGACGGATCGCTGAAACCGCATATGGATTCGCTGTTCGCACTTGAAGACACCGGCCAGGCAATCGAAAAGATTGTCGCCCGCGATGTCAAAGGCAAGGTGCTGATCAAAATTTAACCCGCTTCTTCATCCAGTTTTTCGCTGAGCGCTTCCCTTGCCGCCTCGCGGTGGGCATCGGTGATATTGGATCGAACAGCAGAAATTGCAGCGGTCAACACCGCCACATCATCGCTGAAACCGACAAACATCAAAAAATCCGGCACAAAATCCAGCGGCAATATAAAATAGGCAAGAGCCGCCAGAAGGATGCCGCGCACCCGGGTCGGGGTTGCCGGGTCCATGGCACAATAATAGGCAGCTACCACTTCGTCCATCATCGGCACTTTGCTGGCAGCGCGACGCGCGGTTTTCCAGAAATTCTTACGCACATTCTGCTGGCGTTCCTGCCGCAGATCATCATCACCGGGCTCAAGGATTTCGCCAAAAACGACGCCTTCAGTTTTGATCGGTTTTTCCTCCATATGCTAAAATATGGAGATTTTTACCGCCACATTCAAGTATCCCTTGTTAATCGAGTGGATTGAGATAATTCTGTTGTCAGACCAATAATCAATAAATTGCAGGAGAAAATACGTGAAACTGGGATCAGAAATTTCAGCCGTGGTAACCGGTGGCGCATCTGGTTTGGGTGAGGCAACCGCACGCAAATTAGCAAATTCAGGTGTAAAAACCACCATATTTGACATGAACACCAAACGCGGCGAGTCCGTTGCCGCTGAGATTGGAGGCGTTTTTGCCCGGGTGGATGTCAGTGATCACGACAGTGTTGCAGATGGACTAAAAGCCGCCCGCGCCGCCCATGGTCAGGAGCATATTCTGGTAAATTGCGCCGGCATCGCCATTGCCCGAAAAACCGTCTCTCGCGACCGCGAAACAGGAGAAGTGCGCGCCCACGATCTCGCTTCATTTTCCACCGTGGTAAAGGTCAACCTTATCGGCACCTTCAATATGATTGCCCAGTGCTCTGCCGGCATGCTTGATGGCGAACCTGTTACCGCCGATGGTGAGCGCGGAGTGATTGTCAACACCGCCTCGGTGGCTGCTACCGATGGCCAGATCGGTCAGGCCGCCTATTCCGCCTCCAAGGGGGGTGTGCTTGGCATGACTTTACCGATAGCGCGCGATCTTTCGCGTGATGGCATCCGGGTTTGCACAATTCTGCCGGGCCTGTTTCGCACTCCGATGATGGAAGGCTTGCCGCAGGAAGCCATGCAAAAACTCGGGGCCAGTGTGCCGTTTCCGGCGCGTCTTGGTGAACCATCGGAATATGCAGCCCTTGTTCAACATATTTGCGAAAACGCCATGCTGAATGGCGAAGCCATCAGGCTCGACGGCGCCATTCGCATGGCACCGAAATAAACTCACAAATCCTGTTCCTGCGTCTTGACGATCAACGAGCGCTCACGCAGGAACGGGTGAATTTTAACCGCCTGTTTTAGAATTTTCTGACCGGTAGAAAAGCGCCCCTGACGCATGAGTATCTGCGCCTGACCGGCCAGCGCGCCAAAATGTCTTGGCTCCAGTTCCAGCGCCTTTTCAACATCGCTCAAGGCGCTGTCAAATTTTTCCTGCAGGAACAGGATAAACGCCCGCTGGTTCCAGCCCTCGGCATAACCGGGTGCTTTTTCAATCACCTGGTCAAGAATTTTTCTGGCCTTTTCAAAATCATACCAGCGACGCGCTTCCATCGCCTGCTTGATCAATGCCTGGATTTCCCTGTTCGGCTGGCTCATCCAGTTTTGCCAGATTTCATTTTCAATTTCGCGCGCCTGCTGTTCACTGGTCGCTGATGCCAGCAGTTCAAACAACCGGTCCTGCCGAATTTCAATGGCCGTTTTGCTAATTTGTGAAACGTCGGTAGAATCGGCCGCAGCCCAGGCGCCGCCGGGCAGGCTGCCGGTCGATAGTGCAATAGCAACAAGGGCGGATATCCCGACCGTGAATATTGGGTTATGAAGCAATTTTATCCATCGCCTCCGCAAGTTTGAAATCCAGCTCACTCAGCCCGCCCACATCGTGGGTTGAGAGTGTCACGTCAACCCGGTTATACACATTGAACCATTCTGGATGATGGTTGGTTTTTTCCGCAATCAACGCAGATCGGGTCATAAAGCCAAAAGCCTGATTGAAATTTTCAAACCTGTATTGGCGGCAGATGGCACTGCGCCCCTCGACCATTTGCCAATCCGCAAGGCGGGCAAGTCCCTGCTCAACTTGACTGTCAGATAATCGCTCGACCACAACACACCTCGATGGTTTCAAGGTGTCAGTGTGCCATCAACCCATGGATTTTTCAATCATGTCCAGTGTCTGCATCGCCGGCAGGCACTGGGCAACGCTGCCATTGGGTTCACGTCCTTCGCGAATAGCCGAGACAAATTCCCGGTCAATCAGTTCAATACCGTTCGACGATACCGCCACGCCGGAGAGGTCAATCTGGTTTTCGCGCCCGTCATAAAGATCGTCATAACGCGCAATCCAAGTGCCCTCTTCACAGATATAACGAAAGAAAGTGCCAAGCGGTCCATCATTGTTAAACGAAAGCGACAGGGTGCAAATCGCCCCCGAAGGCACTTTCATGCCAATTGACATGTCCATTGCGATGCCCAGTTCCGGGTGCGTCGGTCCCTGCAAACCAAAAGCCTTGTTTGCCACCTCGCCGGTCTGGTATTGAAACAGATCGACCGTATGGCAGGCGTGGTGCCACAACAAATGATCGGTCCAGCTGCGCGGATTGCCCAGCGCATTCATATTGGTACGGCGGAAAAAATAGGTCTGCACATCCATTTGCTGAATATGCAACTCACCTTTCTTGATTCGGTTGTGTATCCATTGATGTGATGGATTGAACCGCCGCACATGGCCGGCCATCGCAACCTTGCCGGTATTCTTTTGCACCCGCACAAGTTCTTCGCTGTCAGCCAGATTGTCAGCCATCGGAATTTCGACCAGCACATGTTTGCCTGCCTCAAGGCACTGGATGGCCTGTTTGGCATGCATCTGTGTCGGGGTTGAAAGAATTACCGCGTCAACATCATCGCGCGCCAGACTTTCGGCCAGGTTGTCGGTTGCATGGCCAATGCCGCGACCTTTGGCAAATTCTGAGATTGCATCAAGTTTCCGACCCACCACCGAAGTCACCTCAACCCCGTCAATTTGAGCCAAAGCATCCAGATGTTTGACACCAAATGCACCGGCAGCGCCTGCAACGCAAATCTTCATTGTAACCTCCAAGCAAAAAATTCGATCGAATTACTGGCACAATCCGGCCTTTGTAACCAGTCGAAATTCCTTATCAGCTATTCAATTATTGAATGGCAGTTAATTCATCCGGCCTCCGCCCCGCCGGCGATCCTGCGAATGATATCCAGAAACCGGTTATGAAGCGGTGTTGGTTGCCAGCTTTTACGATAACTCAGCCCGATTTCACGCTCGCTGCCACTCATATCAATATTGATCTTCGCAAGAATGCCTTGCGCCAGTTCCCGCTCGATCTGGTGGGTGGAAATAATAGTTATGTAGTCTCCGCTTAACAGCAACGAACGGATAAGGCGCAAGGAGCTTGAAACGACCTTTACCGGTGTTGATTGCAAGTCCGCAATGCCCAGTTTGTCAAACAAATAACGTCCGGTCGGCGTATCCTGTGGTGGTGCAATCCAGTCGAATTCAGTCAGCTCGCCAAGGCTTAATCCGTGCCTTCCGGTCAGCGGATGGGTTTGGCGCGCAACCACCGCGAGTCGGTCTGTAAACAGGGTTTCCTGAACAATATCCTGACCGATCTCTTTCTGGCGCAGGGCGCCAATGATGAATTCGATGTCACCCTGCCGCAATTTTTTCAACTGTTCATCATAGGGCCCTTCGATAATTTGCACCTGGAGATTTTTATTCGCCGATACAAGTTCATCAATGGCGGCCGGGAGGATTTTTGAACGTGCCAATGGCAGAGAACCAATAAAAAGCCGTTGCGGGCGCGCATTTGTGCTGTGCTGAATTTCTCCCAGCCCATGGCGTAATTCCGAGGCCGCCAACATGGCGTGCTGAACCAGAATTTCAGCAGCTTTGGTCAGCCGTACACCTCGTTGATGGGCCTCAAAAAGTCTCATGTCCGATAGTTTTTCAAGCTCCCGCGCGGCGCGGTGCAGCGATGGCTGGGAAACCTTGCTGTCCTGTGCCGCTGTGGTGAAATTGTTTGATCGCGAAAGAGCGATCAGCGCCCGCAGTTGTGTTGCGGTGAAAAACCGGTGAAAATCCGCATTCTTTGCCGAGGTGCCATTTGCTGCACTGGTCTTCAGCGAAAGGACCGCCCCCTGCCTGATCAGTTCCATTGCCCGCTCGGCCCGTGCGAGGTAATCGCGCCCGGTTGAGGTTACAAACATTCCACCCGAATGCCTGGCAAATAATTTTGTACCAATATCGCCCTCCAGTTTTGCGATGGCCTGGGAAATTGCCGGCTGGGACAAATGCACCTTGCTGGAGGCTCCGGAAATGCTGCCAAATTTTGCCACTGCAAGACATATCTGGAGATGCCGGAGATTGGGAAATTGCTGAGCCATTGGTTGTCCGATAGGCTGGAATGTCTCACAATTGGTATCTGATAATCCCTGCTATAGCAAAAACTTATCTCCGTGCGGACTAAATCGAATTGAATTTGTTCGCTGAAACTGAATAATTGTCCATGCCTCCCTGCATCCGGGCCCACAAACAGGAACACAATTATGGCTTCAAACAAATCTGCTTTGGTGATCAGCGCCCATGCTGCTGATTTTGTCTGGCGCGCCGGTGGAGCAATCGCCCTGCACCAGAAGAAGGGTTATGAGGTTACCGTCGTCTGTCTTTCCTATGGCGAACGCGGCGAAAGCGCCAAGTTGTGGAAACAGGAAGGCATGACATTGGAAAGGGTCAAGGCGGCGAGGCGCGTTGAGGCTGAAAATGCAGCCCAAGCCCTTGATGTACACGACATCCAGTTTTTTGATTTGGGCGATTACCCGCTCAATCTCGACCGCGATGCGAAGTTTCGATTGGTCGACGTGATCCGCGCGGTGCAGCCAAAATTCATGATGAGCCATTCGCAATATGACCCCTATAATACCGATCACATGTACACCACCGAAGTGGCAATGGAATGCCGGATGATTGCCCAGGCCTGGGGTCATAATCCGGGTGAGAAGGTGCTTGGCGCACCACAGCTATATCTGTTTGAACCCCATCAAAGCGAGCAAATGGGCTGGAAGCCGAATATCTTTCTCGATATTTCAGAGGTTTGGGACAAAAAACGCGCGGCAATCGAGTGCATGCAGGGGCAGGAACACCTGTGGAATTTCTATACCAATGTGGCCGAGAATCGCGGCAATCACTTTCGGCGTAATTCCGGCGGCCAGGCGGGTGGAACGCCAGCAAAATATGCCGAGGGTTTTCAGGCAATTTATCCTCAAACCGTGGATGAACTGACATGAATGTCGTTGTAGAGAATATCAAACGGGCAGACCCGGCGGTCGTTTACGAACTGGGTAAGTGCGGGGTTGCGACCGTGCACGAGGCACAAGGGCGCACGGGTCTGCTCGCCTCCTATATGCGGCCAATCTATGCAGGCGCAGCCATCGGTGCTTCGGCGATCACGATTCTCGCCCCGCCCTGCGATAACTGGATGGTTCATGTGGCCATCGAGCAGGTGCAGGAAGGCGATATTCTGGTGCTGGCCACCACATCACCGTCGGATGCCGGCTATTTTGGCGACCTGCTGGCAACTTCAATGCAGGCCCGTGGCGGGATCGGGCTGATTATTGATGCCGGTGTGCGCGATATTCGTGATTTGACCGAGATGAAGTTTCCCGTCTGGTCCAGGGCCATATGCGCCGAGGGCACGGTGAAAGAAACCCTTGGTTCGGTCAATATTCCCGTGGTTTGCGCCGGAGCACTGGTCAATCCCGGCGATGTTATTGTAGCTGATGACGACGGGGTTTGTGTTGTACGTCGCGAGGAAGCAGAAGAGGTGTTGGAAAAGGCACAGGCACGCATGGCGCTGGAAGAAGAAAAGCGCAAGCGTCTGGCATCCGGTGAACTTGGCCTTGATATGTATGCCATGCGCAAGCGACTGGCTGATAAAGGCCTGAAATATGTATAATTCCTCACCTTGCATGTGGATGCGCGGCGGCACCTCCAAAGGCGGTTTTTTTCTGGCAGAGGACCTGCCGCAAGGTATTGAGGCGCGCGACGCCTTTCTGCTGGCAATCATGGGTTCACCCGATTTGCGCCAGATCGACGGTATGGGCGGGGGCGACCCCTTGACCTCCAAAGTTGCAGTGGTTTCAAAATCATCAACTCCGGGCGTTGATGTGGACTATCTGTTCTTGCAGGTGATGGTCGATCGGGCAATTGTTAGCGATGCGCAAAACTGCGGCAATATGCTGGCAGGCGTTGGCCCGTTTGCCATCGAACGCGGGCTGGTTGCCGCCAATGACGGACAGACAAAAGTTTCCATATACATGAAGAACACCGGCAAGATCGCCACCGCAATTGTTGAAACCCCGGACCATAAGGTCAGTTATAGGGGCGATGCTCGAATTGACGGGGTGCCGGGCACTGCAAGCCCGGTGATGATCGAATTTAGTGACACGGCCGGATCAAGCTGCGGAGCGCTGCTGCCAAGCGGTAATGCGATTGATGAAATTGACGGCATAGAAGTGACAATGATCGACAATGGCATGCCCTGCGTGGTGTTGCGGGCTTCTGATATGAATATTTCCGGCCTCGAGACCCGTGAGAAACTTGAAGCAGATGGGGATTTACGCACCCGCCTTGAGTCCATCCGTCTTAAAGCCGGGCCGGCAATGAACCTTGGCGATGTGGCGCAAAAAACCGTTCCGAAAATGACCATGGTCAGTCCGCCCGTGAATGGCGGTGCGATCTCAACCCGCACATTTATCCCCCACCGTTGCCATGCCTCGATTGGTGTTCTGGGTGCGGTCAGCGTCGCCACCGCTGCGATGCTGGAAGGCTCAACCACCGCTGACCTTGCCGATATTCCGCCGGGCAACCCGAAACATCTGAAAATCGAACACCCGATCGGCGAGACTACAATTGTTGCCGGTTTGGACGACAAGGGAAATGTTGAAAGTGCTGCCATTTTGCGCACCGCGCGCAAACTTTTTGACGGAAGGGTGTTTGCCTGATGCCGGACAACAGCAACAATGCAGAAAAGCAAATCATGGATGCCGACTGGCGGCCCTTTCACGCAAACCCGAAAAAGCCGGACTTTCATCCGCCAAAAGGCGCGGTTGATGCCCATTGCCATGTGTTTGGCCCGGCGCAACAATTTCCGTTTGCGCCAACCCGCAAATATACCCCGTGTGATGCATCAAAAGATCAATTGTTCGCGCTGCGTGATCATCTTGGTTTTTCGCGCAATGTGATTGTTCAGGCCTCCTGCCACGGCAACAACAATGATGCGCTGGTCGACGCGCTTAAATCAGCCAACAATCTCGCCCGCGGTGTGGCCGTTATTTCACCCGATATATCGGATGACGAACTCAAAACCATGAACGATGCGGGCGTTCGCGCGGTGCGTTTCAACTTTGTCAAACGACTGGTTGATGCCACACCAAAATCCGTATTCTTGGGCATTGCCGAACGCATTGCGAGGTTTGGCTGGCACATCGTGGTCTATTTTGAAGCGGCTGACCTTGAGGAACTGATACCGTTTCTGGAATCCCTGCCAACCCCGATCGTCATCGATCACATGGGGCGTCCTGACATT
This sequence comes from Rhizobiaceae bacterium, assembly GCA_027000565.1. Taxonomy (GTDB): domain Bacteria; phylum Pseudomonadota; class Alphaproteobacteria; order Rhizobiales; family Rhizobiaceae; genus SZUA-100. Next base: position 25,413 of record JALTNS010000339.1, read on the forward strand.
GCCAAAGGCATTGATGATTGGGGCTTTCAAAAATTTATTCGGTTTATGGACAATAATCCCGGCATCTGGACCAAGGTTTCCTGCCCTGAACGGTTGAGCGAATTTGGCCCGCCCTATGATGATGTAATTCCGTTCTCGCGATTGCTGGTTGAACAATTTACCGACCGTGTGCTGTGGGGCACCGACTGGCCGCACCCGAACATGAAATCGCACATGCCGGACGATGGGCAACTGGTTGATTTAATTCCGCGCATTGCGCCGACAATAAACCAACAACAGGCATTGCTGGTCGACAATCCAATGCGCCTGTACTGGCCTGAACAGGCCGATAACCCCAAGGAGAATATCGATGGAACTGTCTGATTTTGACCATCATGCACCGATTGAGGGAACCACGCTGTTTGACGGTGAAATGGCAATGAAGGGTTATGCCCTGAACAAGATGTGTTATTCCTTCAACAAGGCCGAGGCCCGGGAGGCATATCTTGCCGATCCGGAATCCTATTTCGACAGGTTTGGCCTCAATGAAGAGCAGAAACAGGCCTGCCGCAACAAAAACGTGCTGGAGATGATTGCCGCCGGCGGCAACATCTATTACCTCGCCAAATTTGCGGGCATCTACAAATTGAACATGCAGGACATCGGTGCTCAGCAAACCGGCATGAGCGTTGATGCATTCAAAGAAAAACTGTTGCGGGCGGGAGACTAGACATGGCCAAGATAATCGGTGGACTGACCACCTCGCATATTCCAGCGGTCGGCAATGCGATTGCCAATGAACTGTTTGACGAACCTTACTGGAAGCCGTTTTTTGATGCCTATCCGCCGATCCGTGAGTGGCTGGATAAACACAAACCCGATGTGGCGATCAATATCTATAATGACCACGGTCTCGGATTTTTTCTCGACCAGATGCCGACCTTTGCGATTGGTGCGGCGCACGAATATGTCAACGAGGACGAAGGCTGGGGACTGCCCAAGGTGCCACCGTTTCCAGGCGATGCAAAACTTTCCTGGCACATTATCGAAAGCATGGTTGAAGACGAATTTGATATAACCTCGTGTCAGGAGCTGGCGGTTGACCACGGTTTTACTGTACCGATGCAATTGTTCTGGCCAGGGCTTGGCGACAATCCCAACATGCCGCGGGCGATCCCTATCAGTGCCAATACGGTGCAACACCCGATTCCGACCCTCAAGCGGGCGCTTGATTTTGGCAAGGCACTGGGTAAGGCGATTCGCTCCTACCCGGATGACATCAAGGTTGTGGTGCTCGGAACCGGTGGACTTTCCCATCAACTGGACGGCGAACGCGCCGGGCACATCAACAAGGAATTCGACCAGATGTGCATGGAAAAAATTGTCACCGATCCGGAGGCGCTGACCAAAATCTCCCGCCATGAACTGGTCAAGCAGGCAGGATCCCAGGGCACCGAGTTTTTAATGTGGATGATGATGCGCGGTGCGCTTGGTGACAGGGTCAATAGCCTGCACCAGAATTATCATATCCCGATTTCCAATACCGGCGCCGGCACCATGATGCTCGAATGCGTTGAGTAACCATTACCGAATGAACCGAATATTTGGAGTAAACACATGAAAACCCAGGTCGGGATTATTGGCGGAGGTCCGTCAGGTTTGTTGCTGTCTCAATTGCTGCATCTGCAGGGCATCGACACGGTGGTGCTGGAACGGCGCAGCCGCGACTATGTGCTGGGACGCATTCGGGCCGGTGTGCTGGAACACGGTTTTGCCGATCTGATGCGCGAGGCCCAGTGTGGTGAACGCATGGATGCGGAAGGGGAAATCCATGATGGAATTTTCATCGCCCATGATGGTATTAAAGAGCGGGTGGATTTCAAAAATCTGGTTGGGGATTCAGTGGTTGTCTATGGCCAGACCGAACTCACCCGCGATCTCTATGAAGCCCGCGACAGGATGGACGGGCACGTTCTGCATTCTGTTGAAGATGTCAAACCCCACGATATGACCACCGATGCGCCCTATTTAACTTACCGCGAGGGAGATGAGGTCAAGCGCATTGATTGTGATTATATAATAGGTGCTGACGGTTTTCACGGAGTATCACGCAAGTCGATACCAAAAGAAAACATCCGAGAATTCGAGCGGGTTTATCCCTTCGGCTGGCTTGGCGTTTTGTCAGAAACCATGCCGGTTTCACCGGAACTGATATATGCCAAGCACGAACGCGGATTTGCGCTTTGTTCCATGCGCTCGCAGGTTTTAAGCCGTTATTATATTCAGGTGTCGCTGGAGGATACGGTTGAAGACTGGCCGGATGATCGTTTTTGGCAAGAACTGAAAAACCGCCTGCCCGAAGATGTGGCCGAAAGCCTGATCACCGGCCCGTCGATTGAAAAAAGCATTGCGCCGCTGCGCTCATTTGTGGCGGAACCAATGCGCTACGGCAACATGTTCCTTGCCGGCGATGCCGCCCATATTGTGCCGCCCACCGGCGCGCGCGGGCTGAACAGCGCCGCTTCCGACATTTATTATCTGTATCATGCGATGCTTGATCACTACAAAAAGGGTGACGATACCGGACTTGATACCTATTCACAAAAGGCCCTGGCGCGGGTGTGGAAAGGGCAGCGTTTTTCCTGGTGGATGACCATGCTGCTGCACAGATTTCCGGAAAACAGTGATTTCGACAATCAACTGCAACAAACCGAACTTGAATATCTGTTTTCGTCCGACAAGGCGCTTGCCTCGCTGGCTGAAAATTATGTCGGCCTGCCGTTTTAAGTTTACAAGATTCCCGGCAGGTTGAGATCGTTTTCACGGGCGCAATCTATTGCGGTCTGATAACCGGCATCCGCATGGCGCATGACACCCGAAGCCGGGTCGTTCCACAATACCCGGCCAATGCGACGTGCCGCATCATCGCTCCCATCACAGCAGATCACCATGCCGGAATGCTGGGAAAAGCCCATGCCGACGCCACCACCATGGTGCAGCGATACCCAGGTGGCACCCGAAGCACAATTGAGCAGCGCGTTTAACAGCGGCCAGTCGGATACCGCATCAGAGCCGTCTTTCATCGCTTCGGTTTCGCGGTTGGGCGAGGCAACCGAACCTGAATCAAGATGATCACGGCCAATCACCACCGGGGCCGACAATTCACCCGATTTGACCATCTCATTAAAGGCCAGACCAAGCCGGTGACGCTGGCCAAGACCAACCCAGCAAATCCGGGCCGGCAGCCCCTGGAATGAAATCCGCTGACGCGCCATGTCAAGCCAGTTGTGCAGGTGTGGATCATCGGGAATAATCTCTTTGACCTTGGCATCGGTCTTGTAGATATCTTCCGGATCCCCGGAAAGCGCGCACCAGCGGAAAGGCCCGACCCCGCGACAGAATAGCGGGCGAATATACGCCGGAACAAAGCCCGGAAAGGCAAAGGCGTCACCAAGTCCTTCGTCTTTGGCGACCTGGCGGATATTATTGCCATAATCAAAGGTTGGCACCCCACGTTTATGAAATTCAACCATCGCCGCCACATGGGTTTTCATTGAAGCGCAGGCGGCTTTTTCAACTTCTTTGGGATCGCTTTCACGTTTTGCTATCCACTCACCGACGGTCCAGCCCTGCGGCAGATAACCATTGGCCGGATCGTGGGCCGAGGTCTGGTCTGTGACCATATCGGGATTGATATTGCGGGCAACCAGTTCCGGGAAAATATCGGCCGCGTTGGCCAGCAGGCCGACCGATTTGGCCTCACCGGCTTTGGTCCATTTTTTGATCATTGCAAGCGCTTCATCAAGGCTTTCAGCTTTTGCATCGACATAACCGGTGCGCAGGCGAAAATCGATGCTTTCCGGGTTACACTCAACTGCCAGACAACAGGCCCCGGCCATGACAGCGGCCAGCGGTTGTGCCCCGCCCATGCCGCCAAGACCGGCGGTCAGTACCCAGCGGCCTTTCAAATCACCACCGTAATGCTGGCGACCGGCTTCGACAAAAGTCTCATAGGTGCCCTGCACAATACCCTGCGAACCGATATAAATCCACGATCCGGCGGTCATCTGGCCATACATCGCCAGACCCTTTTTATCGAGTTCATTGAAATGATCCCAGGTTGCCCAGTGCGGTACCAGATTGGAATTGGCGATCAGAACCCGCGGCGCGTCCCTGTGGGTCTGGAACACACCCACCGGTTTTCCTGACTGCACCAGCAGGGTTTGATCACCCTCAAGGTTTTTGAGCGTGGCGACAATCTTGTCGAAATCCTCCCAGGTGCGGGCCGCGCGGCCAATGCCACCATAGACAATCAGTTCATGGGGATTTTCCGCCACATCAGGGTGCAGATTGTTCATCAACATGCGCATTGGCGCTTCGGTCAGCCATGATTTAGCGGTGATGTCGCTGCCCGTTGGCGGAAAAACATCACGGGTGTTCTTGCGCGATTTTGTAGCCATTAATCCGGCCCTTTCGTTGAATGTTCGAGCGCCCATGTGGTCAGCGCTCCCAGTATTTTTTTCAAATGTATTCTCAGTTTTTCGGCCGGTTGTCTGGCAAAATCAAATGGCGGTTGTTCGCTTTGTAGATAGGTTGATTGGGCTAGTTCCATCTGGATCGCATGCACGCCTTTTTGCGGTTTGCCATAATGGCGGGTGGTCCAGCCACCCTTGAAACGACCATTGATGATTGACGAATATCCCCTGGCACCGGCGCAAATTTCGCCAACCATTTGTTCGACCTCCTGTGCGCACGTTGCGCCTTCATTGGTACCAATATTAAAATCAGGCAATCCGCCTTCAAACAGGAATGGAATTTGTGAACGGATGGAATGGCAGTCGTAAACCATAGCGATACCGAATTTGCCCACAACCCGGTCGATTTCGCTTTGCAGGGCCGCATGATAGGGCGTGTGAAATTTTATTGTTCGCCGCACAATTTCGTCTGCATCAGGCTCGCTGCCATCACAATAAATCAGCTGGCCGTTGAAGTCGGTCAACGGGCATAATTGTGTGGTGTTTTGTCCCGGATACAAACTTGTCCCAGACGGGTCGCGATTGGCATCAATCACGTATCGATGAAACAGTGCCCGAACAATTGTCGCTTGCGGCATGAGCGACGAGTACAACCGGTCTATATGCCAGTCGGTATCCTCCAGCTTCTTGCCGCGCTGATTCAATTGCCTCTCAACATCTTCAGGTACAAAAAGACCGGTATGGGGCATGGCGAGGATCAACGGGCTTTCACCGCGCACAATCTCAACGATGTGATTGTGGTCGCTCATCAGCCAAGGTCCAGAAAAATATAGGGTGCCATGCCTGTTGAATTGGCAATCTCACCGGAACCTATCAGTCCGCTTGCCGTTTCAAGGTCGTCTGCCAAATAGCGGTCTTCCTGCAAGGCATGCACATCCTTGCGCATCCGCTCAATTGCCGCCTGAAGCGGCTGGCTTGTATTCAGCGGCGCACGAAAACCAATACCCTGCACCGCACAGGTAAGCTCAATGCCAAGGATTGCAGACAGGTTTTTGTTCATCGCCATCAACCGCCGCGCCCCGTGTGCGGCCATCGAAACATGATCCTCCTGATTGGCGCTGGTCGGGGTCGAATCCGTCGAACACGGGTTGGCCAAGTGTTTGTTCTCGCTCATCAATGCGGCAGAGGTTACCTCGGCAATCATCAACCCGGAGTTCAGCCCCGGATCAGGGCTTAAAAACGGTGGCAAATCAAACGACAAAGTCGGATCAACCATCAACGCCACCCGGCGCTGGGCAATCGAACCTATCTCGGCAATCGCCAATGCAATCTGGTCAGCAGCGAAAGCCACCGGCTCGGCATGGAAATTACCGCCGGATAATATCCTGTCGACTTTTTCAAGTACGATTGGATTATCTGTCACCGCATTGGCTTCAATCTGCAGGGTCCGGGCTGCCTGCCGCAAAAGATCAACACAGGCGCCCGCCACCTGCGGCTGGCAACGGATGCAATAGGGATCCTGTACCCGGTTATCGCCATCGCGGTGGCTTTCGCGAATTTCAGACCCGGCCATTAACTGGCGCATGGCTGCGGCCACATCAATCTGGCCCTGATGGCCGCGAAGCTGATGAATTTCCGGTTGCAGCGGCGCGGTTGACCCCATGATCGCATCGGTGGAAAGGGCGGCAGTGACAATGCAACTTTCGACATTTCTCCAGGCCGCAAACAGACCAACCAGTGCAAAAGCGCATGAAAACTGCGTGCCGTTGATCAGCGCCAGCCCTTCTTTGGCGGCCAGTTCTATTGGCTGTAATCCGGCAACTCTCAACGCTTCGCCGCCGGGCATAGTCTGCCCGTTATAATCGGCCTCCCCCTCGCCGATCATCACCGCGGCCATATGGGCAAGCGGCGCAAGATCACCCGACGCGCCAACCGAACCTTGCGCCGGAATGCGCGGGATAACGCCGCTGAACAGCATATCTTCCATCAGTTCAATCAGTTGCCAGCGCACACCGGACGCACCACGTCCCAGCGACATCAGTTTTAATGCCATCATCAACCGGGTGATCGCCGGATCGATTATTTCACCAACCCCGCAACAATGGGAAAGCACAAGATTGCGCTGCAGCTTTGCTGTGTCGTGGCCGGGTATTTTGACACTGGCAAGTTTACCAAAACCGGTATTGACCCCGTAAACCGCCGCATCCGATTGGGCAGCCCTGGCAATTTGCTGCGCCGCGGTCTCAACACCCTTTTTTGATGAACGGGCAAGGCGAACACCCGCCCCGCTTCGATAAATCAACTCAAGCTGAGCAAGACTGACCGTACCGGGGATGATTTCGACGGTGTTCATATGTCACCCCCCAAAACCCGGGAATAGAGCGGATTGAAGCCTATGCGGTAGGAGAGTTCGCGCGGGTGATCAACGTTCCATATGGCCAGATCAGCACGCTTTCCAGCCGTGATCGTACCGCAATCATCGAGCCCGAGCGCATGGGCTGCGTGGCGGGTCGCACCTTCAAGCGCTTCCTCCGCTGTCAACTGAAACAGGGTGCAGGCCATATTCATGGTCAACAAGATAGAGAAAAGCGGTGACGATCCAGGATTGCAATCGGTAGCGACCGCCATAGGTATGCGATATTTTCGAAACAGCGCGACAGGAGGCTTGGTTTTCTCACCAAGTGTGTAAAATGCACCGGGCAAAATTACCGCAATTGTGCCGGCCTTTGCCATTGCCGCAACACCCGGCTCATCAAGATATTCCAGGTGGTCTGCAGACAGGGCATGAAATTTAGCGGCAAGTCTGGCCCCGTCAAGATTGGATAATTGCTCGGCATGCAGTTTGACCGGAAGCCCGAGGCTTTGCGCCAGTGTAAACACACGCTCGATCTGTTGCGGTGAAAATGCGATGCCTTCACAAAATCCGTCGACCGCATCCACAAGGCCTTGTTGATGGGCTGCTTCCAACGCCGACAGGCAAATTTCTTCGATATAGGCATCGGCCCGCCCGGCAAATTCCGGCGGCACCGCATGGGCACCGAGAAAACTGGTTTTCACCCGCAGCGGGCGCAACTTGCCAATCCTCCTTGCAGCGCGCAACATCTTCACTTCGTTCTCAATATCGAGACCATATCCAGACTTGATTTCAAGCGTTGTTACGCCTTCGCCGATCATCTCATCAACCCGCGGCAGAGCTTCATCAATCAGCTGATCTTCGCTGAGAGAACGGGTGGCTTTCAATGTCGACAATATTCCGCCACCGGCGCGGGCAATTTCTTCATAGCTTGCACCCTCAAGCCGCAGGGCAAATTCCTTTGAGCGCTCACCGCCATGGACAACATGGGTATGACAATCAATGAGCCCCGGGGTGATCAATCGGCTTTCGAGGTCATGCTTTGGCCACGAGGAAATTCGCGACGGAAGGTCGACCCTATTTCCACACCAGACAATCTTGCCGTTTTCAGTCGCCAGCGCCCCATGATCAAGCAACCCATAGGGCGTATCGCCCTGCACCATCGTCGCGATGCGGGCGTTTGTGTACAGTATTTTTTGCACGGTTTGGCCTTGAATAAAATCGGGTTATCAATATTATGTTTAGACATAATAAATTGTCAAGGCAGATAAATGCACCATATCTGGGCCAAAAAAGCGCTCACCGCAGAAGGTTGGCAAAGTGATGTCCTGATTACCATCAACAATGACGGGTTGATCACATCGCTTGAAACCAGCGCATCGCACAAGGGCACAATTGCCGATATTTTACTGCCCGCCCCGACAAATCTGCACAGCCACACTTTTCAGCGCGCCATGGCCGGATCAAGCGAGCAGCAGGGCCCAAGGGGTCGTGACAATTTCTGGACCTGGCGGCAATTGATGTTTCGCTTTGTCGATCAATTGACCCCGGACGACATTGCCGCAATTTCTGCCTTTGTGCAGATGGAAATGCTGGAGGCAGGTTATGCAGCATCATGTGAGTTTCACTACATCCACCACCAGCGCGACGGCACGCCTTATGACAATATTGCGGAAATGTCGGAGGCTATAATTGCAGCAGCTTCAACAAGCGGTATCGGGCTGACCCTTTTACCGGTTCTTTATCAATATGGCGGTTGCGACAAACGCCCGCTCACCGGCGGGCAACGACGCTTTGGCAATACTGAGGCTCAATTCGGCAGGCTTTTTGAAAAGGCAGCAGCAGTCAAAACCCTTGCAAACCATCCAAACTTTGGCATTGCACCCCATTCCCTGCGTGCCACCAGCGAAGAGGGGTTGGCGTTTGCCGTAAATCTCGCACCGGATAGACCGATCCACATGCACCTGGCCGAACAGGTTGGTGAAGTTGAAGAAGTGCTGGCCGCGCGCGGGCGGCGACCGGTCGAATGGTTGCTGGAGAACCACAAGATTGACCGGCGCTGGTGCCTCATTCACCTCACCCACATGAACGATGAAGAAACCCGCGCAATGGCCAGAACGGGTGCGGTTGCAGGTCTTTGCCCGATGACAGAATCAAATCTCGGCGACGGCATTTTTAATGGTCGCAAATTTCTTGACCATGGCGGGCGGTTTGGCATTGGCTCCGATTCAAATATCCACATTTCACTCAGTGAAGAGCTGCGAACCTTCGAATACAGTCAACGGCTGCGTGATAAATCACGCGCAGTTCTTGCCACTCCTGATAAATCTGCCGGACGGGTCTTGCTGGAAGGTGCTGCGCGTGGCGGCGCTCAGGCAGCAGGCCGAAATTGCGGGACAATCGACGTGGGAAAACTTGCCGATCTGTTGTCTTTGGATGGCAACCACACGGATTTGTTTCTAAAACAGGACGATGAGATTCTCGACAGCTTTATCTTTGCCGGTGATGACCGGATGGTTGTGGATGTCTGGTCAGCGGGCCAACACCTGGTCAGCAATGGACAACACATTGCCCATGAACAAATCACCAAACAATACCACAAAACACTTGCCTCGCTGAAGGAGCGGATTTGAAACCCAACCACTCATGGCAAAGCATTCAGGCTGAAATTATCCGAAGGATCAGCGAGCGCATCTGGGTGCCAGGTGAACTTGTTCCAAAAGAAACTGATCTGGCAAAAGAGTTTGCAGTATCGCGCGGCACCATCAACCGGGCCATGCGCGAACTGGCCAACGCCGGGTTGATCGATCGCAAGCGCAAGGCCGGAACACGTGTGGCGCTGAACCCGGTGCGCAAGGCAACTCTGGATATTCCGGTTATCCGGCTGGATGTCGAAAATCGTGGAGTCAGTCACAAACACATGGTGCTGATGCAGAAAATCGTGCCGGCGCCGGCATTGATCACCGGCAAACTTGGGCTTGCAACCGGCACCCGGATGTTACACCTTCGCACCCTGCATTTTGCTGGCAATCAACCGTTTTTGTATGAAAAGCGCTGGGTCAATCAAACCGCTGTGCCGGATATTCTCGATGTCGATTTTAGCCAGATCAGCGCCAATGAATGGCTGGTACAAAATGCTCCGCTGACCACCGGCGACATCTCGTTTTCGGCCACAAACGCCTCAAAAGATGAAGCTGAAACCCTTGGGGCAAAAATCGGTGAGGCTCTGTTTCTCATCGATCGCTCCACCTGGATTGGCACCATGGCCGTTACCAATGCCCGTCTGGCCTATGCGCCCGGTTTCCAGATGCATACCAGTCTTTAGGATTTATGCTAACACGCCAGCTTGCAGGAATCCCGATTTGCCGGTTACAGTGATTGCAGGCTTTGGCACAGACCTCTTTTCTGGATCGGGAAATTCACCTCATGCAATCGACAAACCTGATCCACCTGATTGATTTGTTTTCCGATCTTGATCCGCCGCAGACAAATGCCATTGGTGAACACTGTGTCTGGCAGCGATATGCCAAAGGCAGCGAAGTTCTCAGCCACACCGAATTGTCGACCGATGTGTTTTTTATTGCCGAAGGCCGCGTTTCGGCCAAAAGATATTCAAGCGATGGCAAGGAAGTTGCCTATACCGAAATGGCCACAGGCGATATTTTTGGCGAGTTTTCGGCAATTGATCTGGAACGAAGATCGGCATCAATAGAAACCCTGGAAGACAGTTATCTGGCGCGCATGAGGGCCGCAGACTTTCGCCAGTTGATCATAACTTACCCGGTGCTTGGCCTCAAACTGGCTGAACATCTGGTCCGCAAAAACCGTGATCTTACCCGGCGGGTGTTTGAATTCAGTACCATGGCGGTCAGCCACCGCATTGGTGCGGAGCTGTTGCGGATGATTGATCCCGATCACGACCAGAGCGAACCGTTCAACGTGGTGCCAGCACCGTCCCACTACCAGATTGCAACAAAACTCAGCACCCACAGAGAGGCCGTGAGCCGTGAACTTGCGCGCCTTTCGTCAATGGGCATTCTGGATGTTGGCCGCCGTAAAATCAGAATTCTGGACATTTCGAAATTACGGCAGCTGGCTGAACTGGACGTTCAGTAATCATCTGAATTTGAATCCGGGTCGGCTGTTCCCCATTCAGCTTTTGCCAATGCAATCTGTTCGGCAAAATCCGGCGTATCTTCTGACGAAAGCGATGCGTAGATCTGATTGGCCAGCATTTCACCGGCAACCGTATCACTACGATAATGCATGGCAATGACTTCACGGTTTCTGGCAATGCGTTCGGCCATTTCATAATAGGCATTCCTGCCTTCATTGTCGCTGGTTGGACCGACAATTTCGGTAAACATATGGGCCAGCAAATAGGACTGGGTTGAATGGCCGCTTGGGAATGCCGCGTGTTGCGGCGGGTCAATCGGCGGCAACAGAGCCGGGCAAAGCTGGCTCGGACGGGGCCGGGCATAGGCCAGTTTATGCATCATTACGGCTGTGGTGCCGGTTTGCAGACATATTGCCACCAGCCGCGTAGTGGCGGGATGAGTGTAACGATTGTAACTTAAAATGCCGCGGAAAAAATCCTCGTAATTTTCGGCCTGACTAAGCGCTTCTCCCTGCACTGCCGGTCGATATTCAATCAACTGGACAAGCTCCTCTATCTCGTCATCAACACTTGAATATCCAGCCATTTTGCCATGGCCATACATCGAAAGCCAGGGTTCGTGGGTCTCAGATGGTACCGGTATCACATGCGGATTATTGGCGACAAACGCGATTGAATAATTGACCGGCGACCAGTGATTGAGGGAAAATTCTGCATTGCTGTTGGCCTGAGATTTGTAAATCTGCGAAAGCGGAACAGGGTTTCCCTGATCATCCCGGGAAATCGGATGCACATGCGGCCATTGATTGCCGGGCCATGAAACCAGACTGCCAGCGGTTTCATTCGGGTTGGGAAAAGGAGATATGCCAATGCCCCGAAAGGCGGAATTGGCACCTGATGCGGTCGGCCCGCCCGATCCGTTGGAGCCATTCGATCCATTGGACCCGTTAGAGCCATTTGACCCATTGGAACCATTCGATCCGTTGGAGCCGTTCAAAATTGCAATTAGGTCGCTCATGGTATTCCCCTTTGGTGATCAAGTGTTGGAACTATTCAAGAAGTCCGCCAGATCTCAGGTGATGAAAAAAATTGCGGCGCATCGATTCAGCTTCAAACGGACAAATTCTTTCGTAATCAGAGACTCTGAATGTGTTATCTTTGTCCAATAATATATCTGCATATTTTTTTGCCTGCTCCAGATCATCAACAGCAGCATTGCAGGCTACCATCTGACGTAAATTTGACAGGTAGTTTGGATTTTCCGCGTGCGAGAGATTGGCCCACAAAAGCGCCTCAGAATAATTCTCGCAACAATAATGAGCAAGGCACATAAAATCATAAAACTGGAACAATTCGTAGTCGTTGGGCGACAGGTCCAGTCCGCGTTTGGCATATTCAACCGCCTCTTCCCCCTTGCCGGTATAGGTCAGGGTGGCGCTGGTTAAAATCCAGGTTATTGCATGGCTCGGGCCTATTTCACGGGCCCGGTCGAAATAGACCAATGCGGTTGCATAGTCCCGTTCCAGATAGGATTTCACGTGACCATAGGCCGAAAGCGCCAGTGGATTATGGCGGTCGATGCCAATCGCTTTGGTCGCCAGCCTGGTTGCCTCCACAACACTGTTTTCCCGGTCTTCGCACCAGTTCTGACCAACATTGATGCAGTGCCAGCGAACACTCCAGACAATCGGCAAAACAAATTTGCTGTCCAGTTCCATTGCTTTTTCAAGAAACCCTAGCGCTGATTGAAATTTATCCCGATCGAGTGACTTCATCAAATCCAGGGCTCTTAATGTAAGCTGGTAGGCGGTAAAATTATCTGGCGGTTTGCGCAACGCCCTCTCCAACTCGATCGCTCGCACGCTGGGTGCGATTCTGGCAACAATGTTCCGGGTTATCTTGTCCTGCACATCAAACAATTCTCTGTGGTAAAACTCACTGTTCTCACCAAAAATCAATTCTCCCTTCTCCGCATCTTCAAATGAAATCGAAACTCTTATCCGGTCGCCGATAATCCGGATTTTACCCAAAAGCACATAACGAACCGACAAAATCCGGGCCACTTCTCGCGGGTCAACATCCAGATTGGAAAATACCAGCGTCGAACCGCGGGCGATAACGTGCAATTCTTTCAGGCAAGCCAGTGAATGAATGATGTCATCAATCACGCCATCGGCGAAATACCGGTACTCCTCACCATCGGCCATATACTGAAATGGCAATACAGCAACCGACGGCAACAATATCCGGCCATCCCGTTTCAAAGGTTCCGCATCATCAAATATCACTTCATAAGTGGGAAAAGCAGCCTCGATATTTTTGTAGGTAAGTGCCCCCAGATATCTGAATTTCAGTTCATCATCATCTTCATATTTTTCATAAACGGTTTTGGAAACCAGCATGCCATCAGCCTGGGCCCGTTCCTGCAGCCGCTTGGTGATATTGACCCCGTCACCGTAGACCTCGCCGTTGTCATAAATCACCTCACAATAATGCACGGCAAAACGCATCGCCAGACCAGGCCAGCGCTGGACGGATTTACGTCGGTTTTCAATCAGTGTGGTTCTGACCTCAAGGCACCAGCTTACCGCATCTTTAATTTCTTCAAAGCTGATCAGACATCCGTCACCAAGCAGGCGAATAAGATCGGCCTGATATTTGGTGCCAATCGGTTGCAGGCAATTGTCGGCAAAATCCATCCACATTTTGTGGGTGGCGGTCTGATTTCTGGCGGTAAGGGCTGAATAACCGATCATGTCGGCGAAAACGACCGTCGTAAATTTATTCAGGCGATTGCCTGCCGAACGGCGGTAGTCACGCGTTTCCATTCAAACTTGCCCCCTTTTTATGCAATAAATGCAGGGAATTGCCTTTTCTGTGATAAATACCACTTATTGATCGTTCATGGTGAATGTTACTGTACCGCAGACAATTCAACAAACGGGATCGAAACATGGCGGATATCAGGGTTTTTTCTATTGCTGAATCGCCATTGGAAACAAATATCCCTGAGTGGCGCTTTATTCCTCCCTCGCAAAGTGAGTTGGATGAACACAATGTTCCCGGCCATTCGCACATTGCCTGTTCGCACATGCCCGCTGAAGAAGCTCATGCGCAGGAGGCTGAAAGCCATGTCAGTTTTGGCATTGTTCCGGCTGGTGATGTTGAAGGCCAGCATTGGACCATTGGCGGCGGCGGCGCGTCAAAATTTGGCACCCGGCGCTGGGCACTTGAAACCCTTGGTATTCCGGAACAGACACCCAATTCGATTGTAAAAAGTGTCGGGGTGGTGGTACTCGATGCCGGATTAAACCGGGATTATCTGGCTCAATTACCGGGGTCAGGCCAATATGGCGGCGGCTGGACTGATGTTAGCAATGGAAGCGACGGCAATCCGGACAACCGCTCGCTGGTCGGCAAATATAGTAACCCGCACAAACCCGCTCATGCCGGGCACGGCAATATGCTGGTGCGTAATATCTTGAGCGTTGCTCCCGATGTCACGATATATGACGCCCCCGTTCTGCCGCCATTTGTCGACAATATGCAGGGCTTTGCCGAGGACGTTTTGTTGGCCCTTACCGCTATTGAAATGACAATCAAAAACCAGTCAGAAGATCAATCCGTCCCCTCCCACGACGCATGGATACTGGTAAACGCCTGGGCGGTTGCCAATAGCAATGGCCAGAAATCCCTGGTTAATAATCGCAACCATGCTCTTTTGCGGAAGTTTCATGAACTGGTAAAATCTTCGCGAGATGATGAAGAAATGCCAGTGATTGATGTGGTATTTGCTGCCGGAAATGCCGGTTCGTTTCAACCCGCCTCTTTTACCGGCCCCTATGATCGCGGTCATGGCAGAAGCATATGGGGACCAAACGGCCTTGAAGAGGTTTTGACTGTCGGCGCAGTCAGAGCCGATGAAATTTCCATCGGGGCGTCCTCCCAGGGCCCCGCACCGCAAGAGCTTTTGAAATCTGAACACAGCGATGGCGCGATTAATGAAAAGCCCGATATTTGTGCACCAAGCTGGTTTAGCGAGGATAATGATCCTTTGATCATAAACACAGGAACCTCGGCCGCATGCGGATTGATCGCCGGCATGCTGGCAAGGCTGCGCCAGGAGGGAAACATGTCAAAAACCGACCTGTTGAATTTGTCCGGCCCGCCGGACTGGAGCCCGCAACGCGGTATGGGTATCCCTAAATTTGATGAAGTACCCACTCCGCCACCGGCGGCAATATCCTGATCCTGGAAAATGACCGTCTTTGACGGAATCGCTCTCGTTTTTAATTCGCTCACGGCCACTCATGTAACGAACGGACCTCCGCGGGGCGGCGCACTGGCACCGGGCCGGTTTTGCCCGCAAATTGATTATATCAATTTGGAAAACGGGCTCCAATCACAGCCAGGCTGTTTCCACATAACGTGAAACAGTCTAAGGCTCAAGCGGCGTGTCCCAATAGAGATAATCCATCCAGCTTTCATGCAGGTAGTTCGGCGGAAATTTCCGGCCATTATTCTGCAGATCATGGATGGTCGGTGCAAAAGGATGGTGTTTTGGCCACATGCGGGCTGCGTTGGTCAGTTTCCCGCCCTTGCGTAAATTGCAACTCGAACAGGCGGTGATGATGTTTTCCCAGGTGGTGCGGCCACCAAGCGAGCGCGGCACCAGGTGATCGAAGGTCAGTTCGTGCCGCGAACCGCAATACTGGCACTCAAAATTATCCCGCAGAAACAGATTAAACCGGGTAAATGCCGGATGTCTCGAAGCCTTGACGTAGGATTTAAGCGAAATAACACTGGGCAATTTCATTGAAAACGATGGCGAATGAACCAGGCTGTCATATTCAGCCACGATATTTACCCGCTCAAGAAACACCGCTTTAACCGCATCCTGCCATGACCACAATGACAGCGGAAAATAGCTGAGTGGCCGATAATCAGCGTTTAATACCAGCGCCGGATGGGCATCGGGTGAAACGGCAATTGTCAACGTTCTCTCCTGTGGTTTGTACTTTCCAAATTCCCGCGATTGCTCATGGGTTGTATCTAAGAACACAATCGTGGTGATGTGAAGCCTCTATTTTAACAGAGGTAATTCCGCTCATAGCGGCAAAACATCTCTCCCCTGTTTGAGGTGAGCATAATAGGCCCAAAACAATCGGGCTGCGATGCTGCGCCAGGGCGACCAGACTTCGGCAATTTTACGAACTTCTTTTTCCGTTGGCCGATGGGGCAAATCCAGACCGACCCCGACCGCATGTTGCAGGGCAACGTCGCCTGCGGGAAAAATATCCCGGTGCCCGGCGCAAAACAATAAGAACACTTCCGCCGTCCACGGCCCAATACCCTTAATGGCGGTCAACCGATCTTGTGCCTCGACCACCGGCAGAAAACAAAGCGCTTCAAGGTCAAGGCCATCATCAACAATCGCACGCGCCACAAGCGACAATGTTGATTGTTTGGCCCGAGAAAGGCCTGCCTCGATCATCGGCTTTTCGCCAAGCGCCAATAATGTGGCGGCGGAAAGTGGAAAGACCAGTTTTTCGAACCTTGAAAACATTGCCGCTGCACTGGCTTTTGATACTTGCTGCGAAACAATGATTTCGGCCAGGCCTTCGAATCCCGGCTCTCTCAGCCGCAGTGGCACGGTTCCGGCACAAGCGGCAATTTTGTCAAGCCGTGGATCAATTGCCAGCAATGCGGCCAGACCGGTTTTAATATCATGCTGGTCAGTGATTCTATCCATCCGCAAACCCTATCCAGTAACCGCGCTATTGGATAGATTGCGCCAATGAACATCAACAACGAAACGCCGGTCTTTCGATTTGCGCCAAGCCCCAATGGCGAGTTGCATCTTGGCCATGCCTATTCCGCCCTGCTGAATTATGACATGGCGCAGAAAATTGGCGGGCGGTTTTTACTGCGCATTGAAGACATAGATATTGAACGCTGTAATCTGGAGTTTGAGGCGCAAATGCTGGATGACCTTGCATGGCTTGGCATTAAATGGGACGACAAACCTCGACGACAATCAGAACACTTTGATGATTACAGCGCAGCACTGGATGCGCTGGAAGTTGAAAAACTCGTCTACCCGGCCTTCATGAGCCGCAGCGAGCGTAAAAGAGAAATCGCCCGTTTCAAAGAGGGCGGCGGCCTCTGGCCGCGCGATCCCGATGGCGCACCGCTTTATCCTGATGCCGACCGCAAACGAACGCCGCAGGAGCGCCGCGAAATGATTAATGTCGGCAAAGAATTTGCCTTGCGGCTGGACATGAACAGGGCATTGGATGATCTGAAGGACGATCTATTCTGGCATGAAACCGGCACTGGTCCAGAAGGTGAAACAGGTCTGGTGAAATTCAACGCCCTGCAATGGGGCGATGTGCAACTGGGACGCCGCGACGTGCCTGCCAGTTATCATCTCGCGGTGGTGATTGATGATGCACTGCAGGGCATCACCCATGTGGTGCGCGGGCGCGATTTATTTCATGCCACTTCGGTACATCGCTTGCTGCAGGAACTTTTGGGCTTTTCGCCACCGGTTTACCACCATCACGACCTCATTTTAGCCGAAGATGATCGCAAATTATCCAAAAGTGCGCGTGATATGT
The DNA here is from genome assembly GCA_027000565.1 of Rhizobiaceae bacterium. GTDB lineage: Bacteria > Pseudomonadota > Alphaproteobacteria > Rhizobiales > Rhizobiaceae > SZUA-100. The sequence goes on from JALTNS010000339.1 coordinate 42,957, forward strand.
CCTTGCGTTCCTTACGCAATTGTGGCGCGACTGCCGCAGATATTCGCCGCATGGTAGGCCTCACCCCGGCATGATATAAAAGTCAGGTCTCAAAACAGTTCATATGTGCGTATGGCCCTTCAATACCACCACGGTTCGCCCTATGCAGAGCTAAACCAATCGCCAATTTGGAGAATGATCAAATGACTGTTGCATCCCGCAATACGCCTGTGCCAGACCTTGTGAGGGTTAAACGCTGTCTGATTTCGGTCGCTGATAAATTTGGGCTTGTCAAATTTGCCAAAAACCTCTCAGCGCTTGATATCGAACTGGTTTCAACCGGCGGCACTTACAAAGAGCTGAGTGATGCGGGTCTTAACGTGCGTGATATATCAGAACTTACCGGATTTCCTGAAATCATGGACGGCAGGGTGAAAACCCTGCATCCAAATGTGCACGGAGGAATTTTGGCCATTCGCGGTGAAGACGATCACCAAAAATCAATGGACGAGCACGGCATTCTGCCCATCGATATGGTTGTCACCAATCTCTATCCCTTCGAGAATACGGTTTCAGCCGGCTCCGAATACGCCACCTGCGTCGAAAATATCGACGTCGGCGGGCCGGCAA
>JALTNS010000340.1 GCA_027000565.1 Rhizobiaceae bacterium
ATCGGGTTTGGTCGGCGGGGATAAGTATTTCTGCCGGTTCACCGTTCCGGTGTCGGTTCTATGATCATAGCGGTAATTTAATTTTTCACATTTGAGCGTTTCATCACTTGATGGGTTCCCCCCCGTCCTGGTTGATTTTGCTCCAATAAAGTGGGGAGACTTTCACTCTGTCTTGGCCATTGCAGCATCGAATGCGATCAGTTATTTTATTCTGACATTTCAGGACCTGTTCCAAAAACCATCCATTGTCAGATCGCTCTCGATTAATCACCGCTCAGGTGCGAGGATTTTGCCATGCCTGCCCTCAGACCTGGTGAAATTTCTTGCCTATGCCCCGCTATCCGTTCACGGGCTGTGACCGGGCACGTCGTCTGACAAGCATTGCTGTCAGACTCATTCTTGCTGCCTTGAAAATTTATCGCCGATGTGAAACGCTGACATGATAAGGCAGCAGGTAAAACAGGGAGAAATTACATGGGCAAATTCACAAGAAAACTGCTTCCCTGGAGCGGCTGATATTGAAGTGACCGGTGTTTGCGTTGAAACCATGCTCCCACTCGACTTCGAGCCGGACATTCACACATTCCATGCTGAAACCGTTCATCGAATAAAGAATGGCTTTCCGGTGGTGAATGATCTTCCTGCCGGTTCAGGCGCCTCGGAAAAATCCCGCCCGACTAGTCCCTGTTATTATCGCGAAAATTCAATCACCCGACAAAGAGACAACCATGTCTGACTATTACGATTTGGGCACCTATAGCCGCACTATTACTACCAGTTCAAAAGATGCCCAGATGTGGTTTGATCGCGGGCTGCTTTGGTGTTTCGGCTACAATCACGATGAGGCGGTGGCCTGTTTCAAACGGGCACTGGAGCACGATGAAGATTGTGCAATGGCCTATTGGGGTATCGCCTATGCTTCAGGCTGCAATTATAACAAGCCGTGGGAAGCTTTTGATCCAGATGAAGCGTTGTGTTCTGTCGCATCAGCCTATGATGCCACGGAAAATGCGCTCAAATGCAGTGCCGATATTTCCCCGTTTGAAAAGGCGCTTATCAGCGCCCTGCCCCACCGCTATCCAACCAGAGTTCCAGCCGATGACATGAACAGCTGGAATGATGATTATGCCGGGGCCATGCGCCAGATATACCACCGGTTCAGCGATGATCTTGATGTGGTTACTCTTTTTGCCGAAGCAATAATGAACCGAACCCCCTGGGCACTTTGGGACTTGAAAACCGGCAAAACTGCTGATGGCGCCGATACCGCTGAGGCCATTGAGGTGCTGGAGAAAGCCCTGCAACAACCGAATGCCATGCAACATCCCGGGCTGTTGCATATCTATATCCATCTGATGGAAATGTCGCCTCACCCGGAGCGCGCGCTAAAGGCCGGTGATGCACTGCGCGGTCTCGTGCCGGATGCCGGCCATCTCAACCATATGCCGACCCATATCGATGTTCTTTGCGGTCATTATGAAAGGGTTGTCACATCCAATCATCAGGCCATCATTGCAGACCGGAAATTTCTACAGCGCGAAGGTGCGATCAATTTCTACTCGCTTTATCGGTGCCATGATTTTCACTTCAAAATTTATGGTGCAATGTTCCTTGGTCAGTACCAGCCGGCAATCGAGGCCGCCGAGGAAATGAACAAAACCCTTCCCAAAGAATTGCTCATAGTGCAATCGCCGCCGATGGCGGATTGGCTGGAGGGCTTTATTTCAATGAAGCAGCACGTCTATATCCGATTTGGCAAATGGCAGGAGATCATTGATCAGTCGCTCCCCGATGATCAGCAATTGTTCTGCGTAACAACCGCAATGATGCATTATGCCAAGGCCGTGGCCTATGCAGCATCGGGGGATGTTGCAAACGGCGAAACGCAGGCTCTATTGTTTGATGAAGCTGTCAAAAACGTGCCGAACAGCCGTTATGTGTTCAACAATACCTGTCTCGATATTCTCACCGTGGCGCGCGAAATGATGCTTGGCGAAATCGCCTATCGCAAGCAGGAGTTTGATGTGGCCTTCGCCCATTTGCGAAAATCAGTCGAACTGGACGACAACTTACCCTATGATGAGCCATGGGGCTGGATGCAACCGACCCGCCATGCTCTTGGCGCCCTGTTGCTGGAACAGGGCCATGTGGAAGAATCTGCCGCTGTTTACGGTGCTGACCTTGGTCTGGATGATACGCTTTCGCGTGCCTGCCAGCATCCCGATAATGTCTGGTCATTGATGGGCTATCATGAATGTCTTTTAAGACTGGACCGAACTGAAGAAGCTCATATGATCAACAAACGTCTGGAACTGGCAAAAGCCCGAACCGACATAACAGTAAAATCATCCTGCTTTTGCAAGATGGGAAGTTTCTAAATCCAACCGGTTACTGGCCAAAAAGGCACTACACATGAACGATACTCCACAAGATTTTTGGGACAAAAGATATCAAACCGATGACTATCTCTTTGGTCGCGAACCCAACGCCTTTGTTAAGTCCCGGGCCGACCTTTTCAAACCCGGAATGGACGTTGTCGCTATTGCCGACGGCGAGGGCCGCAATGGCGTTTTTGTTGCCCGACAGGGAGCAAATGTCACATCCGTTGATTTTTCGGCACCGGCACTTGAAAAAGCCCGCAAACTGGCCGCGGAATATAACGTTGAAATAAAATTTGAACAACAGGACGTTTATCACTGGCAAGGCGAAAAGGAGGCCTACGACATCGTTCTGGCAATCTTTATCCAGTTTGCACCGCCTGACAAACGCGACCAGCTTTTTGATACAATCAAGCAACTGGTTAAACCCGGCGGGCTTGTGGTTATGCAAGGTTACCGGCCTGAACAAGTGGCACTAAAAACCGGTGGTCCGCCGCAAATTGAAAACATGTACACCGCAGATATTCTTCGCGATGCCTTTGCCGATTTTGAAATTCAGCATCTTGAAGAACACGATAGCGAAGTAGACGAAGGACCCGGTCACTCCGGCATGTCTGCGCTGATTGACATGATTGCCAAACGACCGAAATAGGCTGAAAATAATGGCAGAACCGTTCAAAATCAGGAACCCGAATTTTGCTGCCCGTCTGGCGGACAGTTTTGCCCGTCAGGACATAATAAGTTTTCTTGATGCAAAGATATCCACTATCGATCCGGGCTCTTTCGAGATCAGCGTGCCGTATCGACGTGAACTTACCCAGCAACGCGGATTTTTCCACGGCGGGGTGATCGGCACCTTCATAACACTCGAAAACGCATCAGAAAAACCGAATGGTCTTTAGGCAACACCATGCATCCAAATCCGAATTTCAGAAAAGCCGACACTGTACAAAACATTGGTTTTGCCCGGAACAGGGGGTTTGGCACATTGTCGGTCAATGGCGATGACGGTCCGCTGATTAGCCATGTTCCATTCCTGATTTCCGGGGATGGTTCGACAGTTGAAGCGCATCTGGTGCGTTCAAACCCGATATTGAAACAGTTGGGCAATGGTGTTGGCGCAATCCTCGCTGTCACCAGTGCGGACGCCTATGTCTCGCCGGACTGGTATGGCATCGACGATCAGGTTCCCACCTGGAACTATGTGGCGGTGCATATGCGCGGAACATTGGTCCAATTGACACAAGATGAATTACCCGGCCACCTTGAGCGTCTTTCCGAGCAGTTTGAGCAGCAGTTGTTGCCCAAGCAGATGTGGAAAATGGACAAAGTCGACACCTCCGCCCTTGAACGTTTGATGCGGATGATTGTACCGGTCAGGCTGAAAATTACCGACATCGACGGCACGTGGAAACTCGGGCAAAACAAACCGGAAAACGCCCGTATCGCCGCCGCCAACGGGATTGCCAATCACGGCATTGGCGCAGAAACCGCGGAAATCGCCATATTGATGCGCAAGTCACCTTGTTAAGGCGTAAATCCCCTAGAGTGCTTCATCTTTTTATCGAATCACTCTCGTATTAATTCGCTCACGGCCATTCGTGCTGCGCACGGCCTCCGCGGGGCGGCGCACAAGCGCCGGGCCGCCCTTGCGGCCAGACTGTTTCCGTATAAACGTGAAACAGTCTAAAACCAGATCAACCGTATGGCGGCAAAAAGGGCAGCAATTCTGATCAGCCATTTGAACATGGTAATATTGATCATTTTCAAAAACCTGAATCCCAAATAGGCACCCAGAAAAATTACCGGAACAAACATCAAATTGAGTTTGAGACTGTCGGCGGTAATCAGGCCGAGATTGGCTGAAAATGGTATCTTGAAAATATTCAGAAGCAAAAAATACCAGCTTCTGGTGCCGACGAATCTGGCTTTGCTCAAGCCCATTTGCAACAGGAAAACACCAAACACCGGTCCGGCTGCATTAGCAATCATCGTCACCACGCCGGCAGTAACACCGACCACATAGGTCCACACACCGCTTTTACCAAATCCTTGTTTGTAGCGTTCAATCGCCAGCCCCATTACCAGCATCGCCAGAATGATACCCCCGATGACTTTTTCAAACACGCCATAGGGAATGATATCAACAATCAGAAAACCGATAAATATGCCCACCGCAGTCATTGGCAATATCTTAAAAAGAATCGACCAGTCGCAATCGCGCCGGTAATAAATCACCGCAAAAACATCAGCCACGATCAGCATTGGCAGCAGCACTCCGGGCGACGCCTTGCCCGGAATAGCCAGCGCCATCAACAACACAGCCAGAATACCCACCCCGCCAACAGAGGTTTTGGTGAAACCAACAAGCAGGGCCGCTACGAATATAGCGCTGTAGTCAATCAGCGATAAATCCATCAAGATCAATCGGCTTTGAAGTCCGGTGAATTAATCTCGTGCTTTTTCTGCGCCAATAGCTTTTTCTGAAACCGCGCCTGAACGATTTCAACGACGATCATAACGATCAGCACGAAGTAGAACGTGGACTTGGCCATTGGCTCAACCGGGAAGCCAAACAGGGTGACTTTGGCAAGATATCCGCCCTCTGATACCAGCATAATGCCAACTATGAACAACACGAAAAGGCCCAGCACTTCATACATACGGTTTTTCTTCAAAAACTCTGTAACGTGATCGGCCAATGCCAGCATCATGACACCAGACAAAACAATCGCCGTAGCCATTACCCAGAACACATCGGTCAGCGCGATGGCAGACAGGATTGAATCGAATGAGAAAACCAGATTCATCGCGACAATCCAGATGATTGCAGTGGCAACTGAACGCCGCCCGCTGGATTCAGCTGTACCAATATCCTCGATTATCAGCATATGGGAGATTTCTTTCATCGCTGTATAAACAAGAAATGCCCCGCCAAGCAGCACAATAAGCGAGTGACCGTTCACTACCCCTTCCACAACCCCTGTCCAGTTGATCGCAAACAGCGGGTCTTGAAAATATTCAATCGCATTGATGATCACAAACAACAGAACTATGCGCAGCGCCACAGCACCAATGATGCCGGATTGGCGGACAAATTTCTGACGGCTCTCTTCAACCCGCTTGGATTCAATCGAAATATACAAAAGATTGTCAAAGCCAAGAACCGCTTGCAACAGCACCAGCATGCCAAGGGTAAAAAGATTATCGAGGGAAAAAATTTCAGCCATAAAATCCTCTGGAAATTGGTTAATGTCAAACAACGAATGATTCGAATTTCCGGCGATTATATCAAAGGATGAGTAATTTTGGGAAACGACTTTGACCACACAAAAATGGCAGACAATCTGGATCACCGGAGCCAGCACCGGCATTGGTCGTGAACTGGCCGTGCAACTTGCTGCAACCGGTGCCAGGGTCGCGGTTTCGGCCCGTTCGTCCGATAAACTCGACAAGCTCGCTGAAAAGCATGCCAATCTCCACGCCTTTGTGCTGGATGTCAGCAATGCAGATTCCGTTGCAAAAACCTGCCGTGATATTGAAGCCAACCTTGGCCCGATTGATCTGGTCATCTTCAATGCCGGTATCAGCGCCACCAGCACCACGGCAAAACCCGCAGCCGAACTATATCGCAATATAATCGAGACCAATTATCTCGGTGTTACCAATGGCCTTGCAGCTATCGTGCCCAAAATGATTGAACGCGGCCATGGCCACATTTCATGGGTCGCCTCACTTGCCGGTTATAACGGCCTGCCCGGAGCCGGTGCCTATAATGCATCCAAGGCGGCACTGTTTTCGCTGGCGGAATCTTCGAGGCTGGAACTGGCCCCCAAGGGCATCGATCTGACCATCATTAATCCGGGGTTTGTGCGCACCCACATGACAGAAAAAAACAGGTTTCCAATGCCATTTATGGTGGAGCCTGAAAAAGCGGCACAGATTATTATCCGTGGATTACGGAAAAAGAGCTATGAAATCACCTTTCCCTGGCAGATTGCCTGGTTTGCCAAGTTCCTGCGGCTTATGCCCTACCCGGTATTTTTCTGGATCGTGCGCCATGGGTTGATGCGGGGAAGGCAGAAGAACCAGAAACAATAGTCATTTCTTTTCCGGCAGGTCCTCAAAATTTGCCGCGCGTTTTTGCTGACGGGCTGTCATAGCTTCCATAATTTCTTCCGGATGCAGCATGCCCATATTCCACACGCCGATATAGTCGAGTGTATCTGCAGTGGTGTGATCGCGCGCATGGCTAATGATTTTTTTGCTGCCCATAATCGCGTTCGGCGCCTTGGCGGCAATATCCGCAGCAACCTTCATCACCTCGCCAAGCATGGTGTCGTGGTCGGTAAAAACCTTGTTGACCAGTCCAAAGCCTTGCGCTTCCAATGCCGTCAACCGGCGGCCGGTATAGGCCAGTTCGCGCACTACACCTTCAGGCATTAACTTGACCAGCCGCGGAAAGGTGCCGACATCAGCGGTCATGCCGATATTGATTTCTTCAATGGTAAAATAAGCATCATCGGTGGCATATCGAAGGTCGCAGGCAGTAACCATATCAACACCAGCCCCGATGCATCCACCCTGAACGGCGGCAATCACCGGTATCCGGCATTGTTCAAGCGCAGTGAATGTGGCTTGTAGCTGGCTAACCAGATCAAGAAATTTGGCCGAGCGCTGCATGAGGGTTTTGCTGCTGCCATCATCGGCAAATTCACCGGCAAGCATCATCAAATCAATACCACCGCTAAAATGCGGTCCGGTGGATGATATGACAATTACCCGTGCGGATGCATCAGCGTCAATTTTACCAACAATTTCAGGTAATTCACGCCAGAATTCGGCAATCATAGAATTGCGCTTTTCCGGCCGCTTCATCACCAGATGGGCGATTTTATTTTCGATTGATACGTCAAAACAGGTGTAGGACAAGGGTTTCTCCAGATTATCTACTTGTTGCCACCCGTCACTGTATTCTAACTTTCGGTTGCTGCAGTATCAATTTTATGCACCGAAACGCCAATCCCGCGGCGACATGAAAAACCGGTTTTTAAACCGGCGACTGAAATGCGAATGATCCTTAAAACCCCAGCTCAGTGCAATTTCGAGAATGGACAAATGCCGCTTGCTCAAATTGCGCAAGTCACGTGATGCGCCATCCAGGCGCAAGGCCATTATATGCTCGCTGAAAGTAACCGCATTTTGTTCAAAAATTCTGTGCAAATAGCGAGTGGAAATGCCAAGTTTTTTTGCAACACCGGATGCAGATAACAAAGGGTCATGGATATTTGCAGACACGATCCTTGAAGCCGTCAAATAATGGCCGTTTGAAAATAGTGTTCGTCTGCCTGCCTCACTTCTGGCAGAACTGGACAGTTGCAATGCGACTGAATCAAGCAGCATGCCATACAGTTTTTCGGCCTCATTCGAGGTCATCAGATCGACATTCTGTGCCAGCGCGCTGGCGATTTCGACAACCAGACGGCCAATAACCGGATCGCTGGAAACAATTTTCGGACCAGTCGGCAATCCATCCGGTAACCTTGATTCAAGTGCCGCTTGCGGCACCCAGAACGAGGCCACCTTTAACTCCCGGGATCTTTCATGCATGAGATTGAACGGTTTGTCGCTGGCAAATATCCCGACATCACCGGTAGAGAATGTGACTTCCCTACCCGATTGCCGGACATTGCAATCCCCGTGCATAATCAAATTCAGATAAAAACACTCCGCCGCAGAAGATGCAATTTCGGCACGGGTACGGTCGACCTGATGGGCATTGGCGCACACAATGTTCAGCGCTCCATTGGCGATTGGTGTACTTTGCACCTCAGCGCGAAAATCCTTGTTGCCGTTAATCGGGCGCACTGGCGCGAGTTCCATAAAAGCCTGGCATATCGCCTCCCGATAATAATCAAAGCGTTCATTTCCCGGCACGTCAGATGTTTGCCAGACGAATTTTTGATTTTGACCCAATTCAGATGATGCCATTGGCCAGGTTTTGCCTTTCTCCAATATTCGACACGAGGGTTCGCTTGCAGCCTATTATTCTTCCCTCTCAATCGAGAACTGGGCGAATTTTACCCGCATAATAGCGTAAAACCGCAATTATGGAAATTTGGAGGAGATTATGTCAACATTTGTATTGGTTCACGGTGCATGGCACACCGGAAAGGAACTTGAGCCTGTGGCAGCACCCATTCGAGCAGCGGGCCACATTGTTCATTTGCCAACCATTGCCGGCAACCGGCCGGGCGATGCCACAACAACAGGCTTAAGCGAGGCGATAGATTCTATTGTCGACTACATTGTCGAGAATGATTTGAACGATATCATATTGCTCGGTCACAGTTATGGCGGCATGGTTATTACCGGGGTTGCCGATAAAATCAGCGAACGTCTAAGGCGGTTGATTTACTGGAATGCATTTGTACCAAATGACGGAGAAAGCCTTTATGATCTGGTGCCTCCCCACTATGTCGGACTGTTCGACCAGATAGAAGAAGCCCGCGGCGACGGCACCACTGTCCTGCCCTATCCGATATGGCGCGAGGCATTCATCAACGATGCCGATGATGAAACCGCACAACGCGCCTACGATGTGCTTAATCCACAACCAGCCAATACAACGAAAGACAAAATTTCTCTGAGCAAACAACCCGCAGAGATGGAAATTGCCAAATCTTTCATCAATTGCACGGAAGATACGGCCCTGCCGCATTCTCACGGTTGGCACCCAAGACTTTCAGAAAAGCTTGGATTATTCCGGCTTGTGCAAATCCCCGGCAGTCACGAAATCTGTTTTACAGACCCCGAGGCTTTGGCCGCTGCAATCATGATTGCTGGCCGTGATTGATCTTTAATGCAATTCAGTGGTGGGCACCCACAATTTTCAATATTGTGCCACCGTCTGCCGCGGCAAGTTCGTGCGGAGCGCGGGTTACAAGTGTTTTGGTCTTGTAATCTTTCAGGCCAAAAACCCCACTGAAATCCTGGCTCCAACCCGGCACCACATCGTCACCCGGATATCCGGCAGCATTGGCACGTACTACAGAGACATATTCGGCGTCAGGGTGCTGGCGGCTGTTGAGCCAGCCAAGGAATGTGCCCGGCCGTTCACGCACCAGATCGCGATAGAGATCGCGCGATCGGGCAAGGGTTCCTGCCCCGAACATGGGCGACATAAACCCGACCGGGCTATTTGCAACCATCAGCCCGGTTTCCGCCCTGCCGGTGCCACGATTGGGGCTGGCAATGGTAATCAGTTTTGCAACCTTTAACTCGGGATAAGAAACCATCGCAGTGCGCGCCACAACGCCACCAGCGGAATGCCCAACAAGGATAATCTTGTCGTCCTTGTATTTTTTACCGATAAATTCGAGATAGGCTGCGAGATAGTTGGCCTGCACTGGCACCGGCGCCTCGGTTGGCAGGTCAATCGTATAAAACCGATGTTTGCGACCGCTCAAAGCAACCTTCTCGGCCACTCCTTTGGGAGTTAGTGTCAGATGGCCCGCATCGCGCCAGCCATCCTTGTCGAGCACATCAGCAACACCTGTAGCGCGCCAACTGCCCGCATCGCCAAGATAGCCCTGCACCAGCACAATTGTTTCGGCGCGGGCAACGCTGGAATACGCCAACAAAAGCAGCACACTGATAAACCGGGCGAATTTCATGACATACCTCAAAAGACTGGTTGGATAGCGTTTACGTGGAATTGTTAATATATTATATATTCCTAATATACAATATGTGACAACTCGCCGCCCTGATAGGGCTCCCTAATTTGGCCGCAGACTATATCGGCCGCGGCCCGATTTGATGATCTTGTTGGCTTTCGCAAGTGCCGCAAGCGCACGGTAAACGGTCTCGTGCGTAAGACCAATTTCGATTGCAAACGTTTTGATATCGGTTGTCATCAACCCATCGGCGAGCGCCGAATACACCCTTTCCTGCGCATTGTTGATGGCCAGCAATTCAAGCTTTCTGCGGTAGGATTGAATCTGAATTGCAAACTGCTTCATCAGGTCAAAGGAAAATTTTTGATTGACCTTGAGCAGATCGAGAATCTTCTGTCGGTCAAATCTCACAACCTCGCCGGATTGGGTTGCAACCGCATCGCAATGATAGGCCTTGGAAAACAATGCCGCCTCGGCAAAGGTATCTCCGGATTTGGCCCTGTGAATAATCACTTTCACACCATCTTTGCTGTGGCGTTGCAATTGAACTTCTCCAGTAACCACCCAAAACATGCCTAATGTTTTGTCGCCCTGGCGAAATACGGGGGCACCGGGCGCGATATTGATCACCTGCCGGGCCGATTTTGGCAAAATATCGTAAATCATGCAGATTTTCCTCCAAATATATGACTTAAATCATATCGAACATTCACTCCGAATGCCAGATTCAGCGCTGCAAATAAGGAGCACTCAATGAAAAAAACGATATTATTTACGGCAGTTTCGCTGGGACTGTTGTCTGCGATTTCCAACCCTGGATGGGCTTCCAGTGACGCCATGACGAACATGCAAGGCAAAATGGACCACGCCGCCATGGGCATGAAAATGAACATGGACAAGAACAGCGAAAAGCCTGCCATACTGCCCAAAGAAGGTGGTCAGGCGGCATTTGCAACAATTGCGGAAATAGTTGCACTTTTGAAAAATGACCCCAAAACCGACTGGTCAAGGGTCAACATCAACGCCCTGCGCGAACATCTTGTGGACATGAACGAATTAACCCTCAACACGTCGGTTAAAACCACCCTTGCCGCAAAATCCATCGCATTCAATATTTCCGGCAAGGGGCGTGCGATCAGAGCGATTCAAAATATGGTGCCTGCCCATTCATCAGTCCTGCGCAACGGCGACCTTTACAATGCCGCAGCAGAACTGACCGACAATGGCGCGATCATGCGCGTGGAATTTGCCAACAAGCAACAGCTTTCGGAAATAAAAGCTCTGGGTTTTTATGGACTTATGGCAACCGGCTCGAGCCACCAGGTCCATCATATGCAAATGGCGCTCGGCAATATGTGATATCGCAGAAATGACACGATCAAATGGTTGTCTGTCTGATAATTGCAAAAAGGGATAGATATCATGGAACATACAAGACGACATTTTCTGGTTTCAACGGCCGCAATTATTGGCAGCATCACCACACTAGATTTTTCAGCACGCGCGGCAAGTGGCAGCGGTGACATGTTCAAAACCGCCGCCGCCAACATTGCGGTGCACCCGATCAATCATGCGTCTTTTGTGATGAAAACCCGCGTTGGCACAATTTACGTCGACCCTGTTGGCGACCTGGCGAGATACGCGCAATTGCCCCGCCCCGATCTGATTTTGATTACCCATCATCACGGTGACCATTTCAAACCGGACACGCTTTCCGGTTTAATGGGGGACAAGACCAAACTCATTACCAATCCGGTTGTTTTTGATAAACTGTCTTCGGACATGAAAAACAGCGCATCGCAGATTGCCAATGGCGGAGATACAACATTTGGCGATCTGAAAATCAATGCCATACCGGCCTACAACACAACATCAGGCCGGGAGAAATTCCATCCCAAAGGCCGCGACAATGGCTATGTGCTCAACCTCGACGGATTTAGCACTTACATTTCAGGAGATACCGAAGACATTGCGGAAATGCGGGCGCTGCAAAATATCGATCTGGCATTTGTCTGCATGAACCTGCCTTTTACCATGGATATCAACGCCGCTGCATCGGCGGTCAATGAGTTCAAGCCCAGATTTGTCTATCCCTATCATTATCGCGGGCGTGATGGTGGGACACAGGACCCGCAAAAATTTGCAGCTTTGGTTGGCAAGCCGGCTGATGTCAGGCTGGGTCGCTGGTACGGGTAGCCGATTATTCAGCCACGCGGAATTTTTCCGGCACAAAAAACACATAGTCCTCGCGCGATTTTTGAATGTGGCAGGCGGCACAATATTCGACGTCTGCCGCCGCATCACCTTTCGTGTCGCCAAATATTGATCCATCCGGCAACAACATGACATAGCGCCAGTCGCGGGTTTCAGGACTTGACCCCGGCTCCAGTTTTTCCATGATAAACATCGCTCCTGGAAAAACCTTCCTTGTGGAAGTTACCGTAATCGTGTCTTTGGCAAACACCGACCCTACCGGATAGGTTTCGCCTTTTTTGAGTTTGCCGTAATTGGTCACCAGCCCATTGGCATAGTTGTTGACATATCGCTGCCCGTGGGTGGCTGAAAGATATGGTTCGCTGTTATATTTCCGCCAGCTTTGATAGTTTTTCAGGATTGGCAATTTGGCCAGCCCGTAGCCACTTGCCATTCTCATCTTCAATTGCTGGTAAACACTGTTTATCTCGGCTGTATCCATTACTGCCGGATTTTTTATCGCCAGATGAACGCCGGGATTTTCCTGCGCCTGAAGGCCGGTGACAGTCATTATAAAAGAAAAGAAAATTCCATTCAGAAAAGATCGATTGAGCATTGAAATCACACTCCGTTTGAACCCATTGCAGACGGGCAATACGGTTCAATTTTGAAGTGCATAATCATCACTGTCGACACACAATGGTGTGACAAAACGTGAAACAAAGAGAGCAAATTTCAGAGGCGGCCAGACAAAAACCCGGTCAGGAAAGTTCCTTTTGGTGCATCCATTCTGCGTGTTTTGGCGCCCGCTTGGTTTTCGACCATTCCTCCAGCATGTCCCATTTGACTGCATCAAGTCTGGCAAGCATTGCCGCGTCATCAGGATCGGGG
>JALTNS010000341.1 GCA_027000565.1 Rhizobiaceae bacterium
ATGTGGGCACCGGCCGGGGCGTGACGGTGTTGGAGATGGTGCATGCGTTTGAGAGTGTCTCGGGGCGCGAGATCCCTTACCGTGTCGGTCCGCGTCGGCCTGGCGATGTAGCGCGTAGCCTAGCTGCGGTGGACAAGGCCAAACGTCTGCTGGACTGGCGGCCGCAACTCGACATCGAAGACATGTGCGCCTCAACTTGGTACTGGCAGTCGTGCAACCCGGACGGCTACACGCGGTAGTAAGTGACGGACCGGTGCTTGTTTTGCCCGCGAGCGTTTGGCAATCGGCTGGAAACGTCCCTTCGTCTTCGAAGCGCCAGCGCATAAAGAGAAAACGCAGCAGCATCAATACGGGCCAGGACCGCCGTTTCCAACGGTTAATCAGATTATTTTGATTGTTTGGGGCAGTGACCATCCCAGCAAGGATGTCCCGAAGATGCATGGAGAAAACGATAAAGAAATACTCGACATTTGCACTATTTATCGCAGTCGGGAATCAAGCGCTAAGTAGTCTCGCCAATTTCTTCTTCGCGCTGTTTTTGCTACGGGTTCTTAGTCCAGCGCAGTACGGAATGTACAACATATCTTTTGCTGTGATGCTGGCTTACGGGAGTTTGATCCAAGGCTTTTTCCTCATACAAATGATTGTATTGATGCCTGAAAAATCAACCTCCGAACGACCTGAGTTTGCGACTCAGATACTAGGGTTATTAGGGGCGGTATCATTTGGTGTTGTAGTCTTGACCTTTGCCACAGATCTGTTGGTGGGGGAGCTCTGGGGCTTTCGGTGGCTCATACTCTCAACCGGTTTCACAACCGCGGCGTTCGCACTTAAAGAATTCTTCGTCCGTTATGCTTTTTCGTGTCAGGTGCCAAGAGTGGCATTCACGATGCAAGTCGTATTGGTCGCGTCACTTGCGACATTGGTATTCGTATTCGATTCGTCATGGTCCATCGTGGATGCAGTGCTCGTGTACGGCGGGGCGCATGTGCTAGCGGTTATGGCGGGACAAACGATGCTGCGGCTTCCACTGACAAGCCTTTCGGCACGTGCAATGCGTATTGCTTTGGCAGAAGTAACCCCAGGAGGAGGATGGGCTGCAGTGTCGTCCGTCGTCTACTCTATTCGAGGGAACGCGCATACGCTCATTGTCGCTGCGATATTGGGAACTGCCGATGTCGCCCGGATAAACGCTGCAAGGCTCTTGGTTACACCTGCAACAATGTTGATCCCCGCAATATCCAACATCGCACTTCCACGGCTGTCGCGGAGCGCTGCACAGAAAGGCAGGGCTGGTGTTGTTGCGCTCGCTCGCAAAATCAGCGTAGTGATTCTGGTAGCCGCGATATTCTATGGAATTGCATTGGCTGCCGCCTTGCCAATTGTGTCGGAACGAATACTGAGTGAAAATTATCAGGGGACGGAGCTATTGTCCTTGTTGTGGTGGGTCTTTGCCATCGTCTTGGCAGTGCGCAGTACTCTTGAATGGTCGAACCAGGCGTTGAAGAACTTTTCTGGGATAGCATGGACGAACATGATCGGCGCGGTTGCTGTTTTGATCTCAGCTGTTGTTCTCACCATACTGTTCGGCCCTGGAGGGGCAATTGCCGGAGCCACCATCGGCGAGGGCGTGATCGTGGGTGGATTGTTCCTGTTGTTGAAAAAGGCACGATGAAGAAAAAAATTGCATTGCTGGTATATTACCTGTTCGCACGATGGTTCCCGACCCAGCCAATGCCGGGCTGGCGGTTGGGATATGCTGTGCGCAGGTTTCTATTCCAGTTCATCGTTGATGAGGTTGGTCCAGGCGTCATTGTCAAACACAACGCCTATATTGGAAACGGCGAAGGCCTTCGCATCGGCTCCAACTCGCAAATAGGTCAGAATTGTCGAATTGGCAAAGACGTGACGATAGGCGATGATGTTGTCATGGGGCCAGATGTTGTCATCATGACAGCCTCTCATGCTTTTGACGATCTCGATACACCGATCCGCTTACAGGGCGCAGACATGTCCCGCCCCATTCGGATTGGCAACGATGTCTGGATAGGAACGCGCGTTATCATTCTTCCCGGGGTGAATATCGGTAACAAGTCTGTAATAGGTGCAGGATCGGTTGTGACAAAGGACATTCCCGAAGGAGTCGTTGCCGCCGGCGTACCGGCGAGGGTAGTGCGCAGGAGGGGCGATTCCCAAGCCCGGGGAAGGCGATCTCCATGAGATTGCGGGTTTCCCGAAGGGGCTTGTTTGAGGCCCTGCCCTTGCTCCTACTTTTGGCAGGTCTTATCCTGTTTGAGCAGCGCGGTTTTGCCGAAGCTCAGAAAAGTCCAGTTTCACTAGCGAATCTCCATAAGATCCTCGCAATTCTTAGTGCCCTTACGGTAGGGCTGTGGCGTTTGCTGAAGTTTGGAGCCGGACAAAAGATACCGTTCTTTGTGAGCATACAGATTGCGATCATTACTATTGCAATGGTCTCAACATTGTTGGCTGAATACTATACATTCGTTGTTTATTGGAAATTGCTTGAGCTAGCTTCAATCGCGCTTGTGTCAATTCTAATGGTTCGGTCGACAATGCGAGGGGCTGTTGCGCCTGATTTCTATTTCAAAATTATTATCGGCTTCATGAAATTCTTGATGCTGACGGTCGTACTCAGTTTGGTTTTTTTTCCGGCAGCATCCCTTCAGCCCCCGGTAGGCGAAGAGACGCTGAGAAGTATTGACCCGCTAATTGTTCCATATCAAGTGCGTGGGGCAATTGTGATTTTGAACCCAAACTCTATTGGAGCAATAGCTGGGGTGCTTCTACTTTTCTCCTTAGGTAGGCTGATTCTAGGAAGCGCTCGAGCGCCAGATGTATTCTGGTTCCTTTTGAGTTCAATATTATTGGTATTCAGTCAGAGCAGAACGGCAATAGTCGGAACGATAATAGCCTTCTTTGTGATGCAAATATTCAACAGGAGGTCGAGTCTCGGAAAGCGTTTGGGAACAATATTATTTGGGATTGTCTCTGCGGGACTCCTTAGTAATGCAATTTGGAGTTTGTTGAGCCGAGGTATGGACGTTAATCGTCTGTTGAATCTAAGTGGTCGAATGTTCTGGTGGAATGCTGCTTTGGAAAAATATCTCGAATCTGGAACCCTGATGAAGATTTTTGGTATGGGGTTCTACTCTGCTGGTCGAAGAATCTTGGCCGATATAGGGTTTGATGGGGCTAGTTCGCTGCACTCGGATTACTTTGATGTTCTTGTTTCCACTGGTGCCGTGGGCCTGGCCCTTTTCCTATTATTCTTGTTGTTTTCGTTTCGGCTCTTAATGCGCTATCGCCGTGTAGCCACGAGTGATAACATTCCTATTATTATCGGTATTTTTTCAGTAATGTTCGTGCGCACTTTCACTGGTCAAACGATGATGGCGTATGGAATTTTTTACTTACTTACTTTGGTTATTCTTGTCACTGCCAATGCTGAAAGTATTCATTCCCGCCGCGAAAACAATGCCAGATCCTGAATCCGGTTTTCTTCGTAAGATCCTTCGTCCGTCTCTCCTTGTTATGAGA
>JALTNS010000342.1 GCA_027000565.1 Rhizobiaceae bacterium
CGCAAACCATGACCCAACTGCGTCGGGGCCGAAAAAATCACCTGCCCGCACAACCAGCACCCGCGCACCTTTCGTGGCTGCCGCCTGTAACATTTCTTCCATTTCCACCCGAATTTTACCCTTTTTTTTTTTTTTGTGCCGAATTGACTTTTCTCTAATCAACGGCCAACTGTCAGGACCAAAATTGTAAACATTACCGGGAAACACCCGCAGCGCATTTGATTCGATTGCAGCGCGGATAGAGTTTGCCAGCATGGGGATGGCAAGTTCACGCCATTTTTCATAGCCTGGCGGATTTACCCCGTGAAAAATGTAGTCCACACCCCTGGCAACCTTGACCACGTCGGCGACATTCATTGCATCACCCGAGACCCATTCAATGTTTTTAATCTCATCAAGCTTGGCTCCAGCAACGTCCGGTTTGCGGTGCAGGGCTTTGATTTTCCAACCTTTTTTGGCCGCGTTTATCGCAACGGCACGACCAATACCGCCGGTAATGCCAAGCACAAGAATTTTTGGATTCATCATTTATCTCCACAAGTCAGGGTATTGAACATGCCGTTAATATATGCCTATATAATTGAATATAAATTGTTGTTTTTAGTGGATTTAGCATTCATTTTTGAATGGAATAAATTTCATGGCGGTCAACTGGGAACATTATCAATCGTTTTTGACAGTGATCGAAACCCACAGTCTTTCGGCCGCAGCAAGGAAACTTGGGCTCAGCCAGCCTACCCTTGGTCGCCATATCGATGCGCTTGAAAAATCGGTCGGCGCAACCCTGTTTGTTCGCTCGCGTTATGGCTTGAGCCCAACTGAAACCGCGCAAAACATGGTGGTACATGCAAGATCCATGGCCAGCGCTGCTGCATCTCTCGAACGCGCCGCAAGTGCCGGCGGTGACACCGAAGGAACTGTGCGTTTAACCGCCAGCGAAATCATCGGTGTTGAAGTTTTGCCAAGGATTATAACGGCGTTTATTCGCAATCACCCCCATATCCGCATTGAACTTGCATTGACCAATCGCACCGAAAACCTGCTGAAACGTGAGGCCGATATTGCGATCAGGATGATTCGCCCGGTCCAGGAGGCGCTGACCGCCCGCAAGATTGGCGATGTTCCTTTAAAACTGTATGCCCATGAGGACTACGTCGACGTTCACGGCAAACCCAAACTTTTGGAGGAAGCCGTTGAACACATAATCATTGGGCCGGAAAGCAACATATTTTTTGATGCCTATTCGGGCTCAGTCAATCTCGAATGGCTGATTTCTCAGATTAATATCAAGTCTGACAGCGATCTCGCCCAACTCGCATTGATACGAAACGGCAGCGGTATCGGTGGCATTCAGATGCAATTGGCCAAACGGGACAAAAGTCTTGTACCGGTGCTGGATGGTCAGTTTGAAATTCCGATGGAAATGTGGCTTGCTGCCCACGAGGATGTGATCAACGAGCGACCAATTCGTCTGCTGTTTGATCATCTGAGCAAACATTTAGGCGCCTACGTTCGCCAAAAATCAGACGAAGAATAACCGCACCTATTCACGCTGAATTTCTGTGATTTGAATAATTGCATTTTTTAAGCTACTATATTGTGAATCGGGTGATTTTTGCCCAATAAGGAGGACAATTAATGCGTAATATTCTTTTATCTTTATCAATTGCAGGTGCATTTGCACTTTCTGTTGGCACTGCAAGTGCGCAATGTTCGGGTGTTACCCATTCCGCATCATTGTCATCGGATTTGACAGCATCGGTATTGCCAAAACCAACGGATGCCAAGCCAAGCGAGGCAATGTCAACATTTGATCCAAAAAATCCGGTGCTGTTTGAAAAGACCACGGAAAGCCTGGAACTGACGCCAAAACCGGAAATCGCTTCCGAATAAATCAGCTCCCTTTACCGCCACGCCCCCATGGTGACACGGGGGCTGGTTCCGGCCGTTCAGCTTTTGCTGCTGCTTCCCTGACCGTTACAGCTTCAATATTTTCGACCAGGTCGCGATCGAATAACGGTACACCTTTTTTACGCAAAAACACGACAAGCACGGCTCCCACGGCCGCACCTCCCACATGGGCCGACCATGAAACCTGGCTGCCCGTGGTAAACACCATCATGCCCAGTTGATACAATATCCACGCACTCAGCAGCCAGTAGGCTTTGAGCTTCAATGGGATTCGCCCTAGCGCCAGAACCCATACCCGCACATGTGGATGCAACATCAGATATGCGGCGATCACGCCGGCGGCGGCACCTGAGGCACCAATCAGCGGTGAATCCGATGTTGGCAAGACCAAACCGTGCAACCACGCGCCACCGGCAGCAGCGAGAATATAGAAAACAAGAAACCGCCAATGGCCCAACGCGTCTTCGACATTGTCGGCAAACACCCACAAAAACAGCATGTTACCGGCAATATGCATGAAATCTGCATGTAAAAACGCGTAAGTTATATAACTCGTCCAGTCAGGCAATACTGCAAATTTATCCGGTAAAACACGAAACTCGTTGGCGACCGAGGGAATAAACCCGAAGGAAACCGAGGCAGCCTTGGCAGCCTCAGGACTGGTAATTGCCGGAGTACCAAGAAATACCCAAATGACAATATTAAGGGCAATAAGGGAATAAGTCACATAGGGGCGACGGATATTGGTTAGCGGGTTTCCGTCGTGTATAGGGATAAACATGAATTTGGCCTCTTTCCAGCTGGTCAATTCTACCGGTTTTTACCCGGCACCCACAATACATCTGCGGCACCTAAATTGTTTACATAACGCGCTGCAACAAACATAAAATCAGAAACCCGGTTGATATATTTAAGTACTTCGGGGGAAACTTTTTCAA
Organism: Rhizobiaceae bacterium; assembly: GCA_027000565.1. GTDB lineage: Bacteria > Pseudomonadota > Alphaproteobacteria > Rhizobiales > Rhizobiaceae > SZUA-100. Next base: position 2,850 of record JALTNS010000342.1, read on the forward strand.
CCCTGTCTTCGGCAAGTTCTACAATCTGGCGCTCTGCTCGCCGGGCGATGGTTCGTGCCAGATGCAGATTGGCCGCAGCCGCAGAACCACCCGGCAAAACAAATGACCGCAGGGGCTGAAGTTTGTCATTCAGCACATCAATATCGTTTTCAACACGGTTCACTTGCGATGAAACAATCCGAAGCTGTTCGTATTCCGGCCGTTTTTCGCCTTCCGGTGTGGCAAGGTCGGCGCCTAAATCAAACAGATCATTCTGGATCGACTGCAACATTTTGTCGAGTTCCGGGTGGCTTTCAACGGTGTGAATGCGCGCCATGCCAATGGCTGAATTAGCTTCATCAACACTGCCATAAGCTGCAACCCGAAGGTCGAATTTTTTACGGCGCTCGCCATTGCCAAGCGCTGTGGTGCCATCATCCCCGGTTTTGGTATAAATTTTGTTGAGTACAACCATTCACTATAACCGCGCTGACAAAGTCATCTATTTAGCGGCTTTAAGCGTGGTGGCGCAAGTTCACCTGGAAAAATAGATTGCGGCAACAACCAAAACCACAGCGACAGCCTGGGAAATAACCCTCAACCGCATCAGCTTCTGAGAAAGATTAGCACTGCCACCCTTCATCATGTTCCAAAGGCCAATAATCAAAATAATGGCAACAGCCGCCATCGCGATGAGGGCCAGGGTCTGAAATATGCTAGACATGGCGAAATCCTGTTTTGTTAAGCCTTATTATAGCCCGAACTGGCAATACATCACCAGTCAGTGCATTGTCCCGCGCCTTGATGCCGCATCAATCGCAATGCTGCTGAACAATGGCGAGTTCTAACCTGGATTGACGGTCTTGATTGCCGGCCTGGATTGATTGTTTGCATTAACTTGCCTAGAAATCTGGGGTTACTGCTGGCTTGAGTGTCCGGCCACACTGGAAACGGGATGTTGAATGCAACACTGGATTGCCATCACCTGGCGCATTGCGCGTGATGCACTGGGCCACTTTAATGACGATGATGGATGGGCCATGGCGTCTCATGTGGCCATGGCGGTATTATTTGCAGCATTTCCATTTTTAATCTTTGCCACCAGTCTGGCGAGTTTTTTAGGGGGCGGTATTGTTGCAGGCTCCGCCGTTGATTTTATCTTTGACACCGTTCCCGACATCATTGCGAAGCCCATCGCCAATGAAGTGAACACGGTTCTTTCCGTGCCGCGCGGCGACCTTTTGACCCTTGGCGGGTTGTTGGCACTGGTCTTTGCCTCCAATGGGGTTGAAGCCCTGCGGGTGGCGCTCAATCGGGCCTATCGCCAGAAGGAACGGCGATCTTTTTTATTCAGGCGGGTACAAAGCCTGTTTTTTGTGCTTTTGGCGACGCTTGCCCTGCTATCGATATCACTTTTACTGGTGTTGGCGCCTCTCGTCTGGAAGATTATTTTGTCCTATTTTCCAGCCGCAGCCGACCTGTCCGGACAAGTCGTCATCCTGCGTTATGCAGTGGTCTCTCTCATCTTGATCACCGGACTATTCGCTTCTCACCTGTGGCTTCCGGCAGGTGAAAGGTATTTTGCCGTATTGTGGCCGGGTATAACACTGACAATTGTTGCTTCTTTTGTCGGCTCACTGCTGTTTGCCACCTACCTGGAGCGATTTGCCACCTATGCCAGCACCTATGCAGGTCTCGCCAGTGGCGTCATAGCCCTGCTTTTTCTATACTTGCTGGCAGCTTTTTTTATTGTTGGCGCAGAATTCAATGCCGCCATTGGCAGATACCGGCTTGCCAGCGCACTTACTGCAGATCGAAATTCAACCCAACGGAATGAAACATGAAAAAAAACAACAAACAACAAACACCTGAAGAAAAAGAAGCCGAACGCATCCTTAGCCGCGCAGAACTGGACAGCGAAACCGTAGGTTCCTCATCGCTTGCCCGGTCTGCACAAAAAACCCGCGACCATTTTTTAGGCAAGGATACAGATCCTGATGATCCGATTGAAAAATGGGGAACCCGCATCGGGCGCTTGCTTTCCATCGTCATCGTTCTTGTCCTGGTAAATTATCTCTACACCACATTTTTTGTTAATCGATAATGGTGCAAAACTCCCGACCACCCGATATCCCGAAACCGGCTGTTATTGTAATCTCCAGTCATGTGGTACGCGGTTCGGTTGGCAACCGGGCGGCCGTATTTGCACTTGAAGTGCTTGGTCACGATGTCTGGGCCGTACCGACAATTACCCTGCCATGGCACCCGGGCCACGGCAAAGCCACGCGCATAATTGCCTCCGGCGACAGATTTTCAGCCCTGATGGATGATCTTGCCGCAGCGCCGTGGATATCACAGGTCGGGGGCATTTTAAGCGGTTATCTTGGCGACCCATCCCAGGTACCGGCCATTGCCAGGCTTGTTAATCGTATAAAAGCTGAAAACGATGATGTAATTTATGCCTGCGACCCGGTAATCGGCGATGCTAACGGGCTTTATGTAAACAAGTTAACCGCCGCAGCCATACGTGACCAACTGCTGCCAATCGCCGACCTGATCACCCCAAACCGCTTTGAACTGGCTTGGCTTGCAGACCTTCCGCCATTTTCCAGTAACGAGGGGATTCTCAGGGCAGCTGATGCGCTTGGATGTCCCTTGACCCTGATTACGTCAGCTTTTTCGCTTATGCGCAATGCCACAGGCAACATCCTGTTATCCCCTAAGAGCGCGATGTTGGCAGAGCATACACTTGTTGATCACCCGCCCAACGGCTCGGGTGATCTGACTGCAGCCCTGCTTCTTGGTGGAATTCTGCAAAATTCGTCTCTTGATAAGGTCCTGCAAAAAACCACATCGTCGGTGTTCGAAATTCTTGCACGAGCGCACCAGCGAAGTGCCGATGAACTGATGCTTGAGACCGATACAAATTCTCTCACCCGCCCAATGGCAATGGTTCAAATGCGCAATTTGCATTGGAAATCCCGGGACTGTGATCCTCAAGCTGCCCGAGACCATCTGTCCTAACCATAATCAAAAGGATAGATGGAAGAATTATTCCACTTCTGTTAGGGGTTCTGGCAATTCAACTGAATGGACAGAAAAAATGATGCGGAACATGTTCCGGTTTTTACCGCTGACTATATTATTTGTGTTTTTGCAAGGCTCGATAGCCCTCGCGCAAACCTCTGTAGCCGAGCCTGAAATGTCGCCGGAAGTACAAGCGTGGTTTGTTGCGCTGACCAAAGTCAACCACCCTCGCTTCAAGGATGTCATTGCCGAAGATGCGAAGATTGAATTGCGCGACCTCGGTATTACCCAGACCCGCCAGGAATTTCTCGACAGCCTTGAGGAATGGGATGATGCAACCAAGGGCGCCATCCTGCTGACCCAGATGATCTCGTCTAAAAACGGTACCGATGTGCTGGAAGTCTGTTATCGCTTTGAAAACAACGAACAGTTAAATCGTGAGACCTATAAATATGCCAACGGCAAAATTACCTCTGTCGTACAGGAGCTTATCGGCACAAAATGTACAGGTTTTTAGGGTCTAGACCCTAACCGATATTGAGCAATCGCGATTTAACCATCGCGGTATCGGCTGATATTTCCAAGGTTTTGATGCGGCTGGTATGGCCGGCAACAACGCTTATCGAAGATTTGGGTACCTTGAGGTAGTCGGCAATCAACTTGACCAGAGCCTTGTTGGCCTTGCCCTTTTCCGGCACCGCGTGAACCCGCGCTTTCAAGCAGATATTGCCGTCTGCAAGTTCCTCAATACCTTCCACCCGGTCCTTGTGAGCTTTTGGCAACAATCGGACGCGAAGCCTCACACAACCTTCGTCGATCCAAAAATGGCTGCTCAAAACACATTGGGATATATGTAACGCAGAATGACTGACCTTAAAAATATTATACCCAGCAACAGAACAATCGGAGAAAGGTCAATCGTGCCAAGATTTGGCATTTTATTGCGGATCGGACGCAATAGTGGTTCGGTCATCTGGTGCAGAAAATTTCCTATCGCGCCAACAAACTGGTTGTTCATGTTGACCACATTAAAGGCGTAAAGCCAGGAGAACACCGCGCTGGCAATGATGATCCACCAATAAAGATCAAGAACGACGAGTACAATGTCGAGTATGGATTTCATGCGATCAGGCTCCTGAATCGTGGTTGTAAGATTTCTGCTCACTCATTTAGCGATGAAGAGTGATTACAACAAGATGTAAATCCCGTTATGCGGCGCGGCGCATTGCCTGATCTGAACTGCCGATCCAGATATCAAGAAAATCGCTTAGCCATTGTTTGATTGCCGGGTCGTAAACAGCCCGTTGGGCCATATGTTGCGCCTTGTTTTGCGCGCCCGGCATCTCCATCCGGTAAGCACCCTTAACCGTCCAGCGATGCATCATCGCCAGTGTAAGTTCGCTGTGGAACTGAACCGCATAGGCGTTTTTTCCATACCGAAAGGCCTGGTTTTCAAATGTTTCGCCCGTTGCCAGCAACTCGGCACCCGAAGGCAGATCAAATCCCTCCCGATGCCACTGGTAAATCATCCTGGGCCATTTCATCATCGCGCTGCCGGCTGCGGTTGGGAAAATCGGATAATAGCCGATTTCAACGAGGCCTTCAGGATGAAGACTTACATTGCCACCAAGATGGCGAACCAACTTCTGAGCACCCAGACATATGCCAAAAAACGGCTTTTCTTCGCGCAACGGAACAGCAAGCCAGTCGGTTTCGCGTTTAACAAATTCGTCCGTATCATTGGCGCTCATCGGCCCGCCAAACATCACAGCACCCGCATGGTCCTCAAGCGTCTCAGGCAAGGGGTGACCAAGCGGCGGGCGGCGGATATCCAGGCGAAATCCGCGCTCGACCAGCATTTGCCCGACCCTTCCCGGTGTCGAGTTCTCCTGATGCAAAATAATCAGGATTTTTGGTCTGCTTTTAAAATCTTGCGGCGCGCGCATATATGCTTTCGACAGGCGGTAAATCCGGATTTTTACGAATGTCGCGCCTGAACCCTTTGTTTCATCAAAATTCTGTCCTGCGGTGAAACAGCAATCAATTCAGCCACCCGCCAGACAATATTATCTTCAAACTCGTGCAGTTCATCATCGGCAAATACCATTTCCCATAGGTCTTCGACAAGTAATATTCTCTCATCCTTTGACATTTGGCGTTTCAAAACGCTGGTAAATGCATAGAGATCAACCGCCTCACTATCGGCCTCGGTTGCCTGTTCAATCAGCTTTTCAATTTCACCGCTGTCCACATCATAGTGGTTGCAAAGCACCGAGCTCAGTTTTTCCCGTTCTTTGGGTTTTACCACCCCATCAGCTGCAATAACGTGAAACATCAATGCTGCTGCGGCAAGTTTTTTGTCCGAAGCATCAAACTCCGGCACCGCAGTTCCATCACTGCCAAATGTGGTAATTTCCTTGATAAAACTCTTAAATGATTTCAGCATATTTCTTCAATTCCACGATTGGTCCGCCCGATTACTCCGCCTGAACGAAGTCACAAGGTAATAATCAGCCAAACCGTTGTTCCACATAATCCTGCACGAGTTGCTCAAAATCCCTGGCGATATGTTCACCGCGCAAGGTTTTTGCTTTTTTTCCGTCAATAAACACCGGTGCTGCCGGTGTTTCGCCAGTACCGGGAAGCGAGATGCCAATATCCGCATGTTTGGATTCGCCAGGACCATTGACAATACACCCCATTACCGCGACCTTGAGATCTTCAACACCGGGATATTTTTCACGCCATACCGGCATATTTCCACGAAGGTCTGATTGTATTTTTTCAGCCAACTCCTGAAAAACTGTCGACGTGGTGCGGCCACAGCCGGGGCAGGCAGCGACAATTGGCACAAATGAGCGTAACCCCAGGACTTGCAGCAATTCCTGTGCCACCTGCACTTCTTTGGTGCGATCACCATTGGGTTCAGGCGTTAACGAAATCCTGATCGTATCGCCAATACCCTGTTGCAAAACAATTGCCATGGCGGCGCTGGATGCCACCACTCCTTTGCTGCCCATGCCGGCCTCGGTCAAGCCCAGATGCATGGCATAATCGCAGCGACCGGCAAGCTTGGTATAAACCGCAATCAGGTCCTGGACCTGAGATACCTTGGCTGAAAGAATGATCCGATTGCGCGCCAGACCGACCTCTTCCGCCTGCTGGCCTGACAGAAGTGCCGATTGAACGATGGTTTCGCGCATGATTTCAGCGGCGGGTTTTGGATCTGCAAGTTTTGAGTTCTCGTCCATCAAGCGGGTCAGCAAAACCTGATCCAGTGAACCCCAGTTGACACCAATGCGCACGGGCTTATCAAATTCAATTGCAGTCTCGACAATCTGGCTAAACTGCCGGTCCTTCTTTTCTTTAAAACCAACATTGCCCGGGTTAATGCGGTATTTGGCCAGCGCTTCGGCACAGGCCGGATTCTCGGCCAATAATTTATGGCCAATATAATGGAAATCTCCGACCAGCGGAATATTCAGGCCCATTTGCGCCAGTTTTTCTCGAATGTGAGGAACGGCCTTTGCTGCCTCATCGCGATCAACCGTAATGCGCACAAGTTCAGAACCGGCAAGGTGAAGTGCCGCAACCTGGGCAACCGTACCGTCGATATCGGCGGTATCGGTATTGGTCATCGACTGGACAACAATCGGTGCCATGCCGCCAATTTGCACTCCGCCAACATTAACACCCACGGTGTTGTGTCGTGGCATTGGTTCACCTCGAAACGGATCACAAGTCCCGGTCAACAAAATCATCCTGAATTGTTTTCTGAATTTTATAACTGCCAGTTATCAGGATTTTAGAGCGCCGGAAAGACATTTGACCGGAAATGACAGGTATTTAATTTATCTCGATCTCGGCAATAACGACGACATCACCAGCTTTACCACGCTTTCGGCCCGGGCCCGCAATTCACTCTCGTCTGTTTGCCGGGATTTAGAACCGTGCATCGTATTGACAATGATCGCACTTAATTCTGCGGCATCCAGACCGGCATTGGCTATATCCACACCACCCTTGTTGTATTCATTGTTGATGCCATCACTGATTGCAGCTTTTATATCATCAAGCCAATCAAGATAAATATCACCGGCAAGTTCTGTTTTGATACTCAGCAGTTCTTCTCCATGTGGCGTGTCTTCGAGGGTTTTGTAAAACTCGGAAAAACTCATCGTCAGGGTTTTGAGAAGTTTTTCATCAAAATTCAGATCACCGGCGAATATCGCCTTAACCTCGACAATGTTCTGCTCGAACTTGAATGTCGCCAGGGCTCTGAATATATCGGTTTTATTGGCAAATTCGAGATAAAGCGCCGGGCGTGAAATCCCGACAGCATCGGCAATATCCTGCATGGATGTACGGCGAAACCCATAAGCTGAAAACACCTGCCAAGAAGCGTGAAGAATTGCATCACGGCGATTATGAGGTTTGGGAAAATTCATTTATTGACTATCTGACATTTTTTGTTATTTTGTCAAGAATTGATTGGCCTGTGGAGTGTTCGAATGAAGCTGAATATCAATGGTACTGTCAAGGATATCGAGGTTGATCCTGAAATGCCACTGCTTTGGGCGCTACGAGACCTTGCAGGTATCAAAGGGCCAAAGTTTGGCTGTGGTATCGGTGCCTGCGGTGCCTGCACGGTTTTGATTGATGGCGAACCGCAACGCTCGTGCTCGGTTCCGGTGGGTGGTGTAACCGGTGCCATCACCACCATTGAAGGCATCTCCACTAGCGAAAATCTCCACGTGGTACAGCAGGCCTGGATTGACGAGCAGGTGCCACAATGCGGATATTGCCAGTCCGGGCAAATTCTGGCAGCGATTGCACTGCTTGAAAACAATGCCAAACCAACAGACGAAGACATTAACGAGGCGATGACCAACCTTTGCCGTTGCGGCACCTACCCGCGCATCAAGGCCGCCATTCTCCGCGCTGCCGCGAATATGGGAGCATAGAGATGGGGAAAATTCTTCGCCGCACATTTCTGATCGGAACCGCTGCCATTGTCGGAGGCGTTGCCTTTGGTGTCTACAAATATAGAACCCCCTACGACAATCCACTCGAAGATGAACTCGCCGAGGGCGAGGCAACTTTTAATCCCTATGTAAAAATCACCTCTGATAACCGGATTACCATCATCGCACCACGCGCTGAAATGGGTCAGGGCATCTCAACCACCCTCGCAGCCCTTGTTGCCGAAGAACTCGATGTGGATATGGCAAATCTCAAGGTCGAACACGGCCCGGCTTCCTTTGCCTATCATAACAAGGCGATGTTGGAAGATGGCACACCATTTCCCCACTACGAGCGCGGAATAATCTCCAACACGGTGCGCAATGCCATGGGCGCCGTTTCCAAATTTGCCGGAATTCAGGCAACCGGTGGCTCGTCCTCGATCAAAGATGCCTATTTAAAAATGCGACAGGCTGGTGCTGCCGCACGCCAAACCTTGAAACAGGCAGCAGCAAACAGGTTAGGCGTCGATATCAGCACGTTAAAAACCGAAGGTGGTCAGGTAATCAACGGCAACACCAAAATTCCCTATGGCGATCTGGCGCTGGACGCTGCCAAACTTGACGCGCCGTCCGATGTTCAACTGAAAAGCAATTCCGACTGGAAAATACTCGGCAAATCGCAAAATCGCACAGACATGGTGGCAAAGGTCACCGGAGCGCCGATATTTGGCATCGATGTTGATCTGCCAGACATGGTCTATGGTACCATTCGCATGAACCCCTATCTAGGCGGCAGGCTCAAAAGTTTTGATGCCAGTGCCGCTGAAAAAATGCCCGGTGTCATCAAGGTGGTCGACATGAGCGGCTCTGAAAACGATGCCTTTGGCGGTGGTATTGGTGTTATCGCAACCAACACCTGGACGGCCTTCAAGGCAGCGGAAGCGGTAAAGGTCGAATGGCTGAAGGCAGGCTATCCGCCAAACACCGAGGGCATAAAAGAGGTTTTGAAAAAAGCCGTAGCGGGTGGCTCAGGTTCAAGCTTGCGCGATGATGGGGATACGGAAACCGCCTTTGCCGATGCGCCGCGTACCCGTATTGTTGAGGCAGAATATTCGGTGCCCTATCTCGCCCACGCCTGCATGGAGCCAATGAATGCCACCGCATGGCTGAAAGACGGCAAGTTGCAGGTCTGGGCTCCCAACCAGGCACCAACCATCATTCGTGCCGACTGCGCCTTTGAAGCCGGCGTTGATGAAATGGACACAAAAGTCCATACGACCTATCTTGGTGGTGGATTTGGCCGCCGCGCCGAAATTGATTTTTGCCGCTTTGCCACACGACTTGCCAAACATGCGGATGGAAAACCGGTCAAGGTTATATGGTCCCGCGAAGAAGATATCCGTCACGACACCTATCGCCCGGCGGCGATTTCCCGCTTCAAGGCTCGGTTGGATGAAAACAATATGCTAACCGCGTTTGATGCCCGCATTGCATCACCTTCAATTGTAGCAAGCTTCATGCGCCGGACATTTCCATCATTGTCACCCGCCGGGCCCGACAAAACCATGATCGAAGGCACCTATGATCAGCCCTACACAATCGCCAATCATCGGGTTACCGCAATTAAAGCCGATCTTTCGATCCCCGTCGGCTTCTGGCGGGCGGTCGGAAATTCCTACAACGGCTTTTTTAATGAATGTTTCATGGATGAAATAGCGGTCAAAGCCAAGACCGACCCGGTGCAATTGCGCTTGAGCCTGATGAAAGATTATCCAACCGCTGCCAAATGCGTTGAAAAAGTTGCCGCCATGGCAGATTGGGGCGCACCTTTGAAAGAAGGCACGGGCAAGGGTATTGCCTTTACCCTGTCATTTGGTTCTTGGGTGGCCGAGGTCGTCGAAGTTTCGATTGTTGATGACGCGGTTAAGATTGACAATGTCTGGTGTGCTGTCGATGTGGGCGAGGCACTTGATCCCTCTATCATCAAGGCGCAAATCATGTCCGGTGTGGTTTTTGGTCTTTCATCTGCCATGGGTCAGGAAATCACCTTTGCCGATGGCGCGGTCGAGCAGGGCAATTTTGACGATTACGACGCCATGCGCATGGTCCAATGCCCGAATATCCATGTGGAGATTCTCGAGAATGCCGAATTGATGGGTGGAGTAGGCGAAGTTGGCACACCACCGTCAATTCCGGCACTCGCCAATGCCATTTATGCTGCGACCGGTAAACGCATCCGCACCATGCCGCTGTCAAATGAA
>JALTNS010000343.1 GCA_027000565.1 Rhizobiaceae bacterium
CACCAGCCGGTCCATGGCAACGGAATCCTCCGCCGGTAATTTTCGCACCTGATCCAGCCACGGCACCACGCCAAACGATGGCCATCCGGTTTTGGCTGTAATCATTTCAAGCCCTTCGTCAAACAATGATAAATCGCCGCGGAACTTGTTGATGATAAAGCCTTTTATCATCGCGCTGTCTTCGCTCGTCAAAATTGCCTGTGTACCAACCAGCGAGGCAATCACCCCGCCGCGGTCGATGTCGCCGACCAGCACCACCGGCACATTGGCCTTTGTTGCAAAACCCATATTGGCAATATCGCCGGTGCGGAGATTGATCTCGGCCGGTGAACCCGCCCCTTCAACCAGCACCAGATCGGCATTGGCACAGGCAAACTCGAACGATTGCATCACCGCATCGAGCAGTTTCGGTTTGAATTTTTGATAATCGCGCCCCCGCGCCTCACCCCAGACCTTGCCATGAACAATAATCTGACTGCCGGTATCTGATTGCGGTTTCAACAGCACCGGGTTCATATGAACGGATGGTTCAACCCCGCAGGCAAGCGCCTGCAACCATTGCCCGCGTCCAATTTCACCTTCACCGCTGTCGCCCGGAATATTGGCAACAGCGGCATTGTTGGACATGTTTTGTGGCTTGAATGGCCAAACCCTGATACCGCGATTTCGTGCTGCACGACAAAGACCTGCCACCAGCACCGTTTTACCCACATCGGAGCCGGTGCCCTGAAACATGATTGATCTGGACGGGTTTGAATTCATGCCATTTGCATAGCCGATCACCGCAAATCCACAAGCAAAAACCGCGTTTTGGATGTTACAAACAACATCAAAAACGCGGTTTCAAGCTGTACTCACATAGCCCGAACATACACTTCGGGAAATCTCTACCCGGTACGCAAAACCTGATCCGGGATGGCAGGCAATATTGATATCGCCTTGCCTCCCTTTTCTAGCGGGTGTTTCCTAACAGTCGGCTAATGAGTGGTTAAGCAAACCATAATCCGGGCGGAAAGTTTTGCCGAATTGAATTTATTTTCATGCGCCGGAGAGATTTATTGCTCTTTCCCGCGCATAAATTCAATAATGCCGGAAAAATCCATGCCGCCATTACCCATCGCTGAAAACAACGAATAAAGTTGGGTCGCCTGTGCTCCAAGCGGGGTGATCGCGCCATTGGATTGCGCCGCCTCCTGGCTGAGTTTGAGGTCTTTCAACATCAAATCCACAGCAAATCCGGGTTTGTATCCATTATTGGCAGGCGATGTCGGCACCGGACCCGGCACCGGGCAATAGGTATTGATCGACCAGCACTGGCCGGATGAAGTTGAGGCCACGTCAAACAATGCCTGATGGGAAAGACCAAGTTTCTCCGCCAGCGCAAATGCTTCACCCACCCCGATCATCGAAATGCCAAGGATCATGTTGTTGCAGATTTTTGCCGCCTGACCGGCACCGGCTTCGCCGCAATGAACAATGCGCCCGGCCATCGCCTCAAGAATGGGTTGGGCTTTGGCAAATGCCTCATCACCGCCACCGGCCATAAAAGTCAGCGTGCCTGCCTCCGCGCCACCAACTCCGCCGGAAACCGGCGCATCCACCGACAACATGCCGGCTGTTGCAGATTTTTCATGCACCGTTCTGGCCGAGGCCACATCAATGGTCGAGCAATCGATGAAAAGCGTACCGGTATCAGCTTCTTCAAGCACATCATCATAAACCGACAAGACGTGGTGACCCGCCGGCAGCATGGTAATGACGGCATCCTTGCCTGCAACGGTTTCTGTCACCGATGAAGCCAGTTCAACCCCGTTTTCCTTCGCAGTTTCTAGCGAGGATGCTGCCAGATCGAACCCGGTCACCTGATGGCCGGCCTTGACCAGATTGGCGGCCATGGGGTTTCCCATATTTCCAAGACCGATAAAGCCGATGGATGCCATGATATTACTCCTGTTTTTCAAAGTGTTGGGTATGTCAGATGAGGTTGCGCGCAATAATCATCCGCATGATCTCGTTGGTGCCTTCCAAAATCTGGTGCACCCGCAAATCACGTACGATTTTTTCAACCCCGTATTCGGCAAGATAGCCATAACCGCCATGCAATTGCAGAGCATCATTGGCAACGTTAAACCCGGTATCGGTGGCAAAACGCTTGGCCATGGCACAAAATTTTGTCGCATCCGGTGCCTTGGCATCCAGCTTGGCGGCGGCTGAATAAAGCAGCACCCGCGCCGCCTCTAGTTCTGTCGCCATATCCGCCAGCTTGAATTGCAGCGCCTGAAACTGATTGAGGGTTTTGCCAAAGGCCTTGCGTTCGCCAACATATTGGGTGGCTTTTTCAAGCGCTGACTGCGCCCCGCCCAGCGAACAGGCGCCGATGTTCAATCGCCCGCCATCCAGCCCGGCCATGGCAATACGAAATCCCTCGCCTTCCTCGTTCAGCCGGTTGGCAACAGGTACCCGGCAATCTTCAAAGATTACCTGGGCGGTCGGCTGCATGTTCCAGCCCATTTTTTGCTCGGCAGCGCCGAACGAAAGCCCCGGCGTATCCTTTTCGATCACAAAGGTAGAAATACCCCGCGGCCCGTCCTCACCGGTACGCACCATCACCACATAAACCTCGTTTACACCGGCACCTGATATAAACTGCTTACTGCCATTGATGATATAATCATCACCATCGCGCACAGCACGGGTTTTCAATGCAGCCGCATCCGATCCGGAACCGGGTTCTGTCAAACAATAGCTGGCAATCCACTCCATTGAGGTAAGTTTCGGCAGCCACGCCTGGCGCTGGTCTTCATTGCCAAACCGGTCGATCATCCACGCCGCCATATTGTGGATTGAAATATAGGCCGAAAATGCCGGGCAGCCGGTCGCCAGCCCTTCAAATATCAGGGCCGCCTCAAGCCTTGAAAGGGCTGAACCACCGACATCCTCACGCACATAAATGCCGCCAATGCCCAACGGCGCGGTTTCGCGGATTGTATCAAGCGGCAAATGCGCATCGCGATCCCATTGCAACGCAAATGGCGCGATGCGATCATCGGCAAAATCACGGGTCATCTGGCTGATGGCGCGCTGTTCTTCATTCAGCGAATAGGGGGTGTCGGGCGGACTGGTCATCGTATCCATCACGGATGCTCCTTCAACTTTGAAAGAAACTTTGCATCACGAATAAACGATTGCGATGGTATTGGAAACGATTATGCAGCGATTTTCAGATTTTCTGCGGCAATCACCCGGTTTCTGCCATTTTGTTTGGCCTGATAGAGCAACTTGTCGGCACGGCTTAACATCGCGTCGAGACTGCTGATATTATCGTCCGCATAAACACCGATTGAAACCGTGCATCCAACTTCACGGCCAAATATATCCAGCCGCTCACGACTGAAAGAAGCGGCCAGTTTTTCAGCCCGCCTCCTGGCCCATTTTTCGGTACAGCCGGGAATAAACATGGCAAATTCTTCACCGCCCAACCGGCCGGCAATCTCGCCTTCCCGCAATTG